>NZ_VCDP01000009.1:0-24795 GCF_033949345.1 Xenorhabdus littoralis | reverse complement strand
GGGTTATTCCGCAGGACCCCTTTTTGCTACGGCTTCAATAGAAAAACCGGCATATCCCCTTTCTGCTAGCAGGGATTTAGCAGCCTCAAGTATGGCTTTATGTGCCTCTTCACTCCGCACAGAACCGACCGAACGTCTGGTCTTTTTTCCGCTTTCATTCATGGTACAATTACTGAGAATGGTGAACGATACGTATCGTATATATAAAACAACATAAAGAGAAGTTTTGCAAGATCAGGGATAGATTTTTGATAAAAATATCTTTAGGGTTTCAGCCAAAGCTAAAAAGTACTTATGTTATATACCGATCTACTTTAGACGCTATGTTGAGGGTGGACAGCTCCTGTGCCCGTAGACAAACCTGCTATTTTTCCGATACCAGCGATTTAGTTAAAATCTAACATAGCCTGAGAAGGCATAGGTGTTTGAGCTAGTCGCATCCTAGAGAAATATTTGTTTATGATTTGGGATAACCATCAAAACATAAATTTTCTTATTCATTGCAGCATAATTCTTCACAATTTAGCTAATTATAAGGGATTTCTTGAGTTTGGTGCAGTTCAGCAGAACTGAAATGGCGGAAGATCACAGGAGTTGAACCTGCCGGGGACCGCTGGCGGCCCCATCTGGATTTGAAGCCCAGCCGCCCCACCGGGGACGATGATCTTCCATTAAGGAAACTGATGAAGTGCGGGGGATTATAGCGCGTCTCGCAAGATATCTAAACGTCTCCGTCACTTCACAGATATCTGATATAAAAAGAGCCGGATTATCAGCATAAAAGTGCGGCATTAGCATTGAACTCACGGTATCTTATCCCCATCTATCGTCAACCACCCCTTGGGATATAAGGCTGGTTTCAGCATAAACCCAACTACACATATAAGGCGCTCATTATGACTAATCCGTTACTGACATCTTCTGCATTGCCTAAGTTCTCTGCAATTGAACCAAAACATGTCGTGCCTGCTGTGAAAGAGACGTTGGCCAACTATCGTCAGGTCATTGAGAAGATTTTGTCCGAAAATACCGCTTTTACTTGGGATAATCTGTGTCAGCCAATTTCTGAAGAGAAAGATAAACTTTCCCGTGTCTGGTCACCTGTTTCTCATCTGAATGCGGTCAAGAATAGTCCGGAACTGCGCGAAGTCTATGAGCAAAGCCTGCCCCTGCTTTCTGAATTCGATACTTGGCTGGGGCAGCATAAGGGGTTATATCAAGCGTATAAGTCACTGAAAGCGAGTGAAGCGTTCAAGACCCTTTCCCAGCCTCAACGCAAGTCGGTTGAAGATACTTTGCGTGATTTTGAATTAACCGGCATTGGCTTGCCAGAAGAGAAGCAGAAGCGTTACGGTGAAATTACCGCCCGTTTATCTGAGCTGGGCGCGAAGTTCGGCAATAATGTGCTGGATGCCACGATGGGATGGACGAAGCTGATTACTGATGAGTGTGATCTGGCTGGCCTGCCTGAAAGTGCCAAAGCCGCAGCTAAAGCCGCTGCCGAAGCCAAAGGGCAGGAAGGATGGCTCCTGACACTGAATATGCCAAGTTATTTGCCTGTCATGACCTATGCCGATGACAGTGAACTGCGCGAGGAGATGTATTATGCCTATACGACCCGGGCTTCCGATCAAGGGCCGAATACTGGCAAGTGGGATAACAATGAGGTCATGGCCGAAATTCTCGCGCTGCGCCATGAACTTGCCCAATTGTTGGGTTTCAAGAACTACGCAGAAAAATCGCTCGCCACTAAAATGGCTAAAACACCTCAGCAAGTGCTCGATTTCCTGAACGATCTGACCAAACGCGCCCATCAACAAGGTGAAGATGAGTTGGAGGAGCTAGCCAGTTTCGCCGAGTCTCACTATTGGGTTGATGAGCTGGAAGCGTGGGATCTGGCTTATTATAGCGAGAAGCAAAAACAGCATGATTTCTCCATCAATGATGAAGAACTTCGTCCTTATTTCCCTGAGCAACGTGCACTGGAAGGGCTGTTTGAAGTTGGGCGCCGTATTTATGGCATCACAGCCAAAGAACGTCATGATGTAGATACATGGCATCCTGATGTGCGTTTCTTTGAACTGTATGATGATAAGCAGGTACTGCGCGGCAGTTTCTATTTAGATCTCTATGCCCGCGAGCATAAACGCGGTGGCGCATGGATGGACAGTTATGTCGGCAAAATGCGTCATGCTACCGGTGACGTGCAGAATCCGGTCGCTTATCTGACATGTAACTTCAACAAGCCAGTGGGCGATCAGCCAGCGCTGTTCACACACAATGAAGTGACAACGCTGTTCCATGAGTTTGGGCACGGGCTGCACCATATGCTGACCCAGATTGATACTCTGGATGTTGCCGGCATCAATGGCGTACCGTGGGATGCGGTGGAGTGTCCAAGCCAGTTTATGGAGAATTGGTGCTGGGAGCCAGAAGCGCTCGCGTTTATCTCTGGTCACTATCAGACTAACGAACCTCTACCAAAAGAAATGCTGGATAATATGCTGGCCGCCAAAAATTATCAGGCTGCGATGCATATCCTTCGTCAGCTTGAGTTTGGTGTGTTCGATTTCCGTCTGCATGCGGAATATGATCCAGCCAAAGGGGCACAAATTCTGGAAACTCTGCAATCAGTGAAAAAACAAGTTGCTGTTGTACCCTCACCTGATTGGGGACGTTTCCCGAACTCCTTTAGTCATATCTTTAATGGTGGCTATGCGGCAGGCTATTATAGTTATCTGTGGGCAGATGTTCTGGCTGCGGATGCCTATTCCCGCTTCTCGGAAGAGGGAATTTTCAATCGCACAACGGGTCAGTCGTTCCTCGATAATATTTTGTCCCGTGGCGGCTCAGAAGATCCAATGACGCTGTTTGTACGCTTCCGTGGCCGCGAACCAAAACTGGATGCTATGCTGAAAAGCTACGGTATCGGTGGATAATAACCTGTGAAGATTTGTTTGATTTGTGAAGAAGGCGCTGATAACAGCGCCTTATCGCTGTTGGCTGAACGCTGGAATCTGGTTCACGATGAAGATTCAGTCATGGCGCTGGTACTGACTCCCGAACGGCTGGAATTGCGCAAGCGCGATGAGCCGAAGCTGGGCGGGATTTATGTCGATTTTGTTGCTGGTACGATGGCACACCGTCGCCGTTTTGGTGGTGGTCGTGGTGAAGCAGTCGCTAAGGCTGTGGGTATCAAGAAAGATTATTTGCCGACGATAGTGGATGCGACCGCAGGATTAGGGCGCGATGCCTTTGTGCTGGCTTGTATCGGCTGCCACGTCAGAATGCTGGAACGCAATCCAGTGGTAGCCGCATTGCTGGATGATGGTCTACAGCGGGGCTATCAAAATGAAGAGATCGGCGGTTGGCTGAGAGAGCGCATGACGTTGATCCATGCTTCCAGCATCACGGCGTTGACGGATATTACTCCGCAGCCGGATGTGGTTTATCTTGATCCTATGTATCCGCATAAACAAAAAAGTGCGCTGGTCAAAAAAGAGATGCGCGTTTTTCAGTCGCTTGTGGGTGCAGATGAGGATGCGGACAGTTTACTGGAACCAGCCCGGGCGCTGGCGAAACGTCGGGTTGTGGTGAAACGGCCGGATTACGCAGAACCATTGGCGGGTATTAAAGCCTCTGCCGCCATTACCACCAAAAGCCACCGTTTCGACATTTACCCTTGCTGATCGTATCCCTGCTGATCGATGCAAAAAATAAGCCCCATGTTTGTATGGGGTTTATCATGAATACGTTGTTTGTCCCGAACTGAACGATACCGGATTACACAACTCCCTGCGATAACATTGCATCTGCTACTTTGACAAAGCCAGCGATGTTCGCGCCTTGTACGTAGTTGATCTGTTTACCTTCTCCGCCATATTCTACACAAGCGTGATGAATATCGAGCATGATGTGATACAGGCGGATATCCACTTTTTCAGCTTTCCAGCTCAGACGTGCTGCGTTCTGTGCCATCTCCAGACCCGAAGTTGCAACGCCTCCCGCATTAGCGGCTTTGCCCGGCGCGAACAATACTCCCGCTTCAACGAAAGCATCTGTCGCAGCGATTGTTGCTGGCATGTTGGCACCTTCAGCAACAGCTTTTACGCCATTTTTAATCAGGATCTTAGCTGCTGCCAAATCCAGCTCATTCTGGGTCGCACAAGGCAGGGCAATATCAACCGGAATTGACCACGGATCCTGGCCCTTAAGGAAAGTTAAGCCACGCTCTTTGGCGTACTCTTCTACACGACCGTAACGCTGATTTTTGATCTCTTCAAGATGAGCCAGTTTTTCCGGCGTAAAGCCATCTTCATCTAATACAGTACCGCCTGAATCCGAAACTGTAATGACTTTCGCGTCCAGTTCCATACATTTTTCAATCGTGTATTGGGCAACATTTCCCGCACCAGAGACAGAGACCCGCATTCCTTCCAGCCCCATACCGTGGCGTTTCAGCATCTCATGGGTGAAATAAACCAGCCCATATCCGGTGGCTTCAGGACGGATCAGGCTACCGCCGAAAGCAAGCCCTTTGCCCGTGAAAACGCAGGCCGTATTGTTGGACAGTTTTTTCATCATACCCGCCATAAAGCCGACTTCACGGCCTCCTACCCCAATATCGCCCGCAGGCACATCAGTGTCAGGTCCCAGATGACGATAAAGTTCTGTCATCAATGCCTGACAGAAGCGCATGATTTCACCGTGGCTTTTTCCTTTGGGATCGAAATCAGAACCCCCTTTCCCGCCTCCCATTGGCAGTGTGGTCAGGGCGTTCTTCAATGTCTGTTCAAAACCCAAGAATTTCAGGATGGAAAGGTTAACAGAAGGATGGAAACGCATCCCTCCTTTGAATGGCCCAATGGCAGAACTGAACTGGACTCGCCATGCACGGTTAATTTGTACTTTACCTTGATCATCAACCCAACAGACGCGGAATTGGATGACTCTTTCCGGTTCAACCAGACGCTCCAATAATCCTTGTTCACGGTATTGCGGATTTTTTTCCAGAAAAGGCCATAGAGAGGTCAACACTTCCCTTACGGCCTGTAAATATTCTGGTTGATGTTGATTGTGGTACTGAATCGAGTCGAGAAATGAGACTAAAGATGATGAAACATTCATTTAAAGCTTCCTTTTTGCCATTCAGAAGTGATGACCCCTGCCATTTTCCATATTATTTTTTTGTTGAAAATGTGAGGTGATTACGGTTTGCTTTCTGAATATAGCACTGTTTTACGCTTAAATTTCAACAACTATTTTTTGTCAATTTCTCTAAAAATGTCTTTGACAATTTCGAAAGCAGTTTCATTATCTTTTCTGTGGGCAAAAAAATCGCCTGCATAAGCAGGCGATTTTATAGAATAAAATTTCAACCGAAGATTATTCTTCGTCACGCAAAGGTACAATCAACATATCAACATGAACTGTATTAATAAGCTGGCGGGCTGAAGACATCAACTTACTCCAAAAATCCTGATGGTGACCACACACGACCAAATCCATATCGTATTGCTTAATCGCATCAACAAGGACTTGCCCTAAATCACCACTGCCACTCAACGTTTCCTGAACGGGATAACCCGCGCTGGCAGAAAGCTCTTTCAGTGAGTTACGAGTTTCATCCGCGATACGTTCTTGCATATCGCCAAGATTAACGTCGATCAGGCCGGTATAAAGATCGGAGTAGTTAACATCAACATGGATCAGGGAAACTTTGGCATCGTACGGTTTCGCCATTGACACAGCTTTCTCCACTAAAATCTGACTTTCTGGAGATAAATCAACCGCAACAAGAATATGTTTGTAAGCCATAAGAACTCCTTCCATAACGTCGATTAAATGGATTGGCAGCAATAAATGCCATGATTCGATGCCTATACTATAACCGCTCAATGTATCTTTTGAGTGTTGTTTTGATCACAACTTATTGTTTTGTTTTCTTAACTAACTGAAAACATAGAATCCATATCAAAAAAATGTAACGCGTGTTATCTCTTCGCCCGCATTGGGCGGGGGTTTACGGCGGTTTTCGCCAAGGGATTACTTATGATGGTTAATCCCAACAATTTATGTACCAGCCCCCTCATTTTCTCTCTTTCTTAGACGCACTAGTCACTGTATTTTCGTCTAAAATTTAATATAGTGATTATTCACATTAGAATCTTTTCGGTTGATTTTTTCTTTCCGGCAGGACTTGCTGCCGCTATGACTATTTACTATCGCCATAATATTTACTATCGCCATAAATAGGGGGAAGTATGTTCAATACTAATGCGCTCTTTTGGGCTGTTTGCCTTATCTGCATTATTAATATGGCTCGCTGCTTTTCTTCGCTTCGTGCACTCCTGTCAATCTTACGCCAGTCAGATCCAATGCTGTATCAATCTGTTGATGGCAACAGTTTTTTTACGACCAGTGGCCAATTCAATAAACAGATTCGGCTAGTGCGCTATATCAATTCGCAAAGTTATATCAATCACCACGATCCCGATGTCATCTTGTTATGTGAAAGGTTAAGGAAGCAATTTATATTGACGGAAATGCTGTGTGGAGTTGTGTTGATATGCCTGATAGCAATCGTGATTTGAACGGGATTTGAGAAATTAGCGTGAACAGAAAAAAACGGCAATAAAAAAGGGCTGGTTTACAACATCACGTCGTAGCCAACCCTTTTTTCTAAGACATCATCAGATCAGTTTCAGGGCAATCCAGTACAGCATGCCTGACAGTCCAATTGAAATTGGCAGCGTCAATACCCACGCCAGCATGATATTTTTGATGGTCTTACTTTGAACACCACCACCATCAACCAGCATCGTACCAGCTACCGCAGAAGAGAGTACCTGTGTGGTTGACACTGGCATCCCGGTATAACTGGCAACTCCAATAGAAACCGCAGCCGTAACCTGAGCAGAAACGCCTTGCGCATAGGTCATGCCTTTTTTACCAATCTTCTCACCGATGGTAACAGCAACACGCTTCCAGCCGACCATTGTTCCCAAGGACAGGGCAAGAGCCACGGCAACGATGATCCACAACGGCGCATATTCCACCGTATTCAGCAGATCTTTACGCAGTTTATTCAGGAAACGAGCGTCTTCAATACTGGTTTCTGGCAGTTTAGCCACCGCACTTGCGGTATCCGTGATGCACATCAGCATACGACGCATACTGTTGCGTTGATCTGATGTCAACTCGCTGAAATTCTGGATATTCCCCAGCATGGATTCAGCTTTGTTCAAAACCACCAGAGCACGTGAACTATCGCAATGGAACTCCATATTCAATTGGTCTTCCACGGAAGGAACCGCGGGAGCCAACTCAATAGCATGAGTCAATGCCGGGCTGTGCTGCTCATAATATTGCTGCAAATGAACAACAGCATCATGAGTACGTGCGATATCATAACTGGTTGAGTTCATATTGACGACGAAGCCCGCAGGCGCAACACCAATCAGAACCAGCATGATCAAACCAATACCTTTCTGACCATCATTCGCCCCGTGGGAAAAACTCACACCAACAGCGGAAAGAATCAGAGCAGTACGAGTCCAGAATGGGGGTTTACGTTTACCATCCTGTTTTTCACGTTCAGCAGGCGTCATATGGATACGGCGACGTTTTTTCGTGCCACTCCAGTAGCGACGCAGTATAAACACCATCGCTCCGGCAATCACCAGACCAATAATAGGAGACAGGATCAAGGACATGAAAATCTGTATCATCTTCGGAATATTCAACGCATCAACCATCGAAGAACTGGTCACTATCGCATTGGTCAGACCGATGCCGATAATTGAGCCAATTAACGTATGGGAGCTAGATGCAGGTATACCGAAATACCACGTCCCTAAATTCCAGATAATCGCCGCCAGTAGCATGGAAAAAACCATGGCCAAGCCGTGACTGGAGCTGACATTTAGAAGAAGATCCGTAGGTAGTAGATGCACAATCGCATAAGCGACACTTAATCCACCAAGGAGAACACCCAGAAAGTTAAAAACCCCTGCCATGACAACGGCAAACTGCGAACGCATCGCCCGGGTATAAATAACGGTTGCTACTGCGTTTGCGGTATCATGAAACCCATTGATGGCTTCATAGAAAAGCACAAACAACAGAGCAAGCACTAACATAAGGCCGGTATAAAATTCCAGGCCAGTAAACAGATGTAGCATAAACGTTAAGCCAGTTAGTAGGACATGAACGCGCGCATTATCAGTGACAAACGTTAGCGGGAAAAGAGAAATATGACCTTTTTTTGATTTAATGACAACAAAATGACATAAGATCCTAAATATTAATCAATAATATCAATATGTTATTTAATTTTAATATTTCGATATTTTTTTGATGAAAAATAACTTTTGAGACAAAAAATTAAACAAAATATGTATTTTTCTCTGTAGTTCGCGAACGCTACCTCCACAATGCGCTGATTTCCTACAATTAACCCGGCCACAAGAGACAGATGAATGGAAAAATTTGATGTAGTTATTATTGGTGCCGGCGCTGCTGGCTTGTTTTGTGCCGCTCAAGCAGGGCAAGCAGGATTGAACGTTCTGGTACTGGATAATGGCAAAAAAGCAGGTCGCAAGATTTTGATGTCCGGAGGCGGGCGTTGCAATTTTACCAATATGTATACTGAACCAGCTGCGTACCTGTCTGCCAATCCTCATTTTTGTAAGTCAGCACTTGCTCGCTATACCCAATGGGATTTTATTGACCTGATACAACGCCACGGTATCCCTTATCACGAAAAAACATTAGGTCAGCTTTTCTGTGACGACTCAGCCCAAAAAATTATAGACCTGCTTTTAAAAGAGTGCGAAACAGGTGGAGTGACTGTTCGGTTACGCAGTGAAGTCACCCATGTAGAAAAGAAAGAACAGGGTTTTATTATCAGCACAGCGGGCAAGGAAGTAAGTACACACTCACTCGTTATTGCATCCGGTGGCCTATCGATGCCCGGATTGGGGGCTTCACCTTTAGGCTATCGCATCGCAGAACAATTCGGACTGAACATCCTGCCTACACGTGCAGCCTTAGTGCCATTCACTCTACATAAGCAGCTATTGGAACAATTGCAAACGCTCTCGGGTGTCGCAGTTCCTTCCGTAGTAACCGCAAAAGATGGCACAGTATTCAGGGAAAATATTTTGTTCACCCATCGCGGTCTCTCTGGCCCCGCTATTTTGCAGATTTCGAGTTATTGGCAATCTGGTGAGTATGTGAGTATTAACTTACTCCCTGACACAGATTTGGAGAGCTTTCTGGATCAAGAGCGAGAATCTCATCCTAATCAGAGTTTGAAAAATGCGTTGGCTAAACTGCTCCCCAAACGTTTAATTGAATGTTTGCAATCTCTTGGACAATTGCCGGAACTTTCCCTGAAACAGCTCAATCCTGCCCAGAAAAAAGATCTGATCACCACCCTGCAATACTGGCAGGTACAACCAAACGGTACAGAAGGCTATCGCACGGCAGAAGTTACTCTTGGCGGAGTGGATACTCACGAACTCTCTTCAAAAACGATGGAATCCCATAAAGTAAAAGGGTTGTACTTTATTGGCGAAGTGGTCGATGTAACCGGCTGGCTCGGTGGGTATAACTTCCAGTGGGCGTGGAGTTCCGCATGGGCTTGTGCGCAGGCTTTGGCAAGCGGTGAATAAACTACACAATTTTTCCGTAAAACGAGTTGAATACAGTCAATAAAGCCTGCTCTTAGCGAGAACCACCGTAAACCTTCGCCCAATGCAAGGATGTCGCAATACCTTTACGTATGACCTGTTAATAGCTTGTTTTATCCACATAAATCATCAGGCAAGCGATCACTGAAAAAAACCGTGAAAAAATATCAAGTGATCGCTTAGCCACGATGAAATTAAATGTATTTCTGGGGATAATTCTGAACTCAGATACCTATCCTGTAGTGACCCCGCCAAAATTAACATAACAATAAATAATGAAATAGCACATTAAATAATAATACCCAAAAACGCCTGATCCCCTATAAAACATAAGATAAATAGTTTGATTGTTATCATGCAGTTTGGAATAATGCGCCCACAAACACAAGGCTAAGTATTAACTATAAAAATAGAAAATTTTGGTATCTAACATCAACATATAGCAATAAAGTCTAATAATAGACTTTATTGTCTCCATAAAGCCAAACATCATACTACTTCAAAGCCTCAGTTGTTGACTAACATCAACACCTTTATTCATTACATTAAATAATAAATTAAACCTATCAGAGGTGGGTGTTTTTCATACGCTAATGAATAAATAAATTAATTTTTTTTGATTAGCTATCCTCTGCCATTGTTACTGAAGAATGAGTATGAATATGCAAAATTTACCTCACGTCAAAGCACTGTGTGCTGTTGCACACCCTTATCGTGCTTGTGCCGAATATGATGCATTATTTGATGCCGCCATGCGTGAACTGACGCTTTATCACTGTGAATATACCCCAGGTTATGAACAGTGGCTGGCAGATCATGGTCTGGATAAACAAGCGATTATGGAGCTGGATGATTGGTCAAGCCTGCCCCTGCTGTTTGCCAATTATTTCAAGCGTAATCTGATACTCAGTGAAAGTGCAAAAGATGCGCTGGAGCTGACTTCTTCCGGAACAACCGGACAGAAGAGCCGCATGCGCTACGATTCTGAGAGTATTACCGCAGCCCAGTATATGGTGGACTGTATTTTCGACTATTACGGCTGGAATACTCCCGATCAGCCGTGTAATTATCTGCTGCTCAGCTATGAACCTGCCGGTGCTGTCACGTTAGGTACGGCCTATACCGATCAGTTTCTGGCTAAATATGCCCCTGTAAACCGGGCTCACTATGCTTTGCGTCATAATGGGCAGGGTAATGAATTCGATCCGTTTGGCACAATTACAGTACTTCAGCAATTTGCAGAAGAAGGGCTACCAGTACGCATTTTCGGTTTTCCTGCTTTTTTGTGGTTTACCCTGCAAAGAATGGAACAAATGGGGCTGCCTGCACTGAAATTACACCCCGAATCACTGGTTTTTCTCGGCGGAGGCTGGAAGACCCATGCTGATAAATCCATCCCTAAGAAAGAATTGTATCAACGCCTGACTGAGCAACTGGGTATTCCTGATATACGCTGCCGTGATGGTTATGGTTCGGTTGAACATCCAGTCCCTTATGTTGAATGTTCTCACCACAATTTTCATGTGCCGATTTATGCCCGTGCTTATGTACGCCACACCGCCAACTTATCTCGTCAGCCTTATGGTGAACCGGGTTTTCTGCATTTTACATCGCCTTTTATCACCTCTTGCCCTGCCCACAGCATCGTGACCAGCGATCTTGCCGTTCTGCATTCTGGTGAAAGTTGTGGTTGTGAGCTGAATACCGACTGGTTTGAGCTGCTTGGCCGTGCCGGAACCAGCAAGGGCCGTAGTTGTGCTATCGCCGCTTCAGAATTGATTAAGAGATCTTGATATGTCTTCCATGAACACAGTTTCTGTCAATACGGTTTCTGCAAAGAATATGAATAACACGATGTCTTCAGAGCAGTTGGCAAGTCAAAAAATCGCAAAATTACGTGAGCGGTTACCGGAGCTATTGTCACGCCCTCACACTTCCGAGCAGGTGCTGAATTGCGCACAACGCTTTGCTGATTATCTCGCCAGCCTGAGTGAGCATCCCCTGTTTGATGCTAATGCCAGAAAAGCACTTATTGGATTCTGTCAACGTAACGCTTTACAGGCCAAGCTGGAGCGTGAACTAGGGCAAAATGCCTTTTCGTTGCGTCGATTCGATTATAATCAGAACCGATATGAAACTTGGAAGCCGATCGGATTAGTCGTCCATATCACGCCTTCCAATGCTGAGCTCCTGCCCTTTATGGCAGTGATAGAAAGTTTATTGGTGGGTAATATCAACTGGTTACGTCCCAGCAGCAGCGATAATGGATTTAGCACACAACTCCTGACAGAATTTTTAGCTCACGATATCTCCGGTGATTTAGTTGATCGGGTAGCTGTATTGCCGTTATCTGTGGCTCAACTGCCAGAATTGCTAATTCAGGCGGATGCTGTCTCTGCGTGGGGCAGCAACGCCGCGCTGGAATCCATTCGCGCCCAACTGCCATCCGGCTGTCGCTGGATAGATTGGGGACATCGCATCAGTTTTGCCTGGTTAAGCCCGGATGCTATTGATGATGCGCAATTGGATGCACTGGCTGATGATGTCTGTCGTTATGACCAACAAGCCTGCTCCAGTCCACAATGTTTGCTGGTCGATAGCAGCGATCCAGACGTTTTGCAGCAAATCGGACAACGCATGGCTGCCGCTCTACAGCGTCGTTCCGAATTACATCCGGCACTAAAACCAGATGTACAGGAAGCCGCTGAAATTACCACCCAAACGGCGTTTCAACGACTCGATCTGGCTTTTACACCAGTCAAGGGTGAAGTCTGGCAGGCCGATGGATGGCGGGTGATATGGCGCCACGAAGAGGAACTCGAGGCTTCCCCGTTATTCCGCACATTACAGATACGTCCGGCTCCGCGCCAAAGATTGTGCTCTATTTTGTTGCCTTGGCGTAATCACCTGCAAAGTTGTGCTTTGATTACCCGTCAGGAACATATCGTTGAAATGAGCCATAATCTGTTTGCAGCAGGTGTCAGCCGTATCACTCCCGCAGGTCAGATGCATGATGGATATAGCGGTGAACCACATGATGGCGTCTACGCGCTGTCACGCCTTACCAAGCGTGTTTCCGTTAACCTTGCCCCACATGCAATGACAGGCTGCGCTCATCTTGATATTCCACCCGCGCGTCCACACGGGTTGGAAAACCTGCCTGTGATGAATAAAGCCGATTTTCAGGCAATGGTTCCAAATGACAAAGCCCGCCTGTTTTTCCGCAGCGGTGGCAGCACTGGTGAACCTAAACTCGCGGCTTACAGTTACCACGATTACCATCAGCAAATGCTGTCAGCCGCCGATGGGGTGTTCTCCTCCGGGCTTGAACCTGCTACCGATCGGGTCATGAATCTGTTGTATGGTGGAAAACTGTACGGCGGGATGATGAGCTTTTTCACCATTCTGGACAAATTGGGCGTAGCTCAATATCCGATGGGCGGCCCTTCCGATAATGATTTCAGTGAAATTGCTGATTTTATCGTACACCAACGCATTAATACGTTGGTCGGAATGCCAAGCACACTGCATCGATTATTTTTGAATGAAGAAGCCAAACTACGTCAATACGGTGGCGTTCGTAAGGTGTTCTGTGGTGGCGAACACTTGAATATGAGTCAGAGAACTTTACTGACACGTTTCGGCGTCACCCTTATTCGTTCAACAATTTACGGTTCAGTAGATGCCGGTCCGATGGGTCATGGATGTTCGGCCAGCGAAGACGGCGTTTTCCATTTAATGGCCGATACCCAATGGCTGGAAATCCTCAATGAGGAGAATGACCAACCCGTAGCAGACGGAGAAACCGGTCGTCTGGTATTTACTTCTCTGCATCGCGAGGCGCAATCTGTCCAGCGCTATGATTTAGGGGATTTTGGTTGCTGGGTTAATCAACCTTGTTCTTGTGGCCTGTCTTCACCCCGTTTCCGGTTATTGGGACGTAACGGTTCTCTGTTACGCGTAGGCAGTATTTTTGTCAATCTGGCCGATTTGTCTGAACAACTGGGCTTGCCCGTGCAATGGATAATCGACCATGACAGCGATGGCATCGATAGCATTCGGTTACTGATTGACTCTTCCGACCCAATCGAAGTGCGCCAACGTTTATTGCAGGATACAAAAATCGCCGAGGTCGTTGACGGAAACTTATTGATGTTAGACATTATTTCGACTTCTTCCTCTGATTTCCAGCAAAACGGCCACAGTGGAAAAACTCCATTATTCATTGACTTGCGTAAATATTAATTGAGTAAAATTAAAATGATGACCCAAACGACATTGATTGATTTGCTCCATAATGCGCGCGAGCATTCTGCTTATTACAAAGATCTCTACAAGTCCGTTCCTGATAATTGGACCCTGAAAGATTTACCCATCGTGGAACCCGGTAATTACTGGGAACATTCCAACGACCTGCAAACATGGTCGGTTCTGACCGCACCGTTAGAAGGCGGTCATGTGTATAAAACGGGTGGATCAACCAGCGATGGCCGATTATCGGTTTTCAGCCAACAAGAGTGGAAAGCGTTTATTCACTCTTTTGGTCAAGGTATTGCCCGTCAGTTGAACGCGGGGGATCGGGTAGCTAACCTGTTTTTTGCTGGCGATCTTTATACCAGTTTTATCTTCATCCACGGCGCATTATCGAATGCCCCACTCCCTATCATGGAATTTCCTTTTACTTGTAAGGTTGAAGACGATCTGCTGATCAGCAATATCCGTCTCCACAACATCAATGTGTTGGCTGGTGTCCCCGTTCAGTTAATCCGCTTGGCTCACTATCTAAAAGAAACAGAGCAAACGTTGCCGATGGTGGAGACCATTCTATACGGCGGTGAAAGTCTGTTTGATGCACAAATCGCCATCATACGGCAGGTTTTCCCTAACGCACGTCTGGGATCAATCGGCTGTGCCAGTGTTGATGCAGGCTTGATCGGCTTTGCTGATCCTGAATGTAAACAGGGTGAACACAGAGTCTTTGATGACAACACGATTATTGAGATCGTCGATGAAACGACCCATGAGCCGATTACCACTCCGGGACACCGTGGGCTGTTAGTTGTCACCAACCTGCAACGCCGGCTCATGCCGGTGATCCGCTATCCTACGGGTGATCTGGCTTGTTGGTGTGAACCCGAACAACCGCACCGTAAGTTCGCTTTGCAAGGACGTGCTAATCAGGGCTACCGCATCCGATTTGGCACATTGTCGTTATTTCCGGACGATCTGGCTGCTCAGCTATCACAGCATACTGAACTTCTGGCATGGCAGTTGGAGCTTAGCCAGCAAACAGGGCAAGACAAAATCCGGTTGTTGGTGGCAAGTCTTCAGACTGTCGATATCAGCAAGATACGCCATAGGGTACTGACTGCCTTTCCAAATTTAGCTAAGGATGACGTACATCAGAATATGTTGGAGATCGTTCAAACCAATATTGATGAAATGTATACACATCCACGTTCAGGTAAGTTGCAACGCGTTGTGGATCTGCGTAGTTATAGCTAATAAAGGTTGAAATCGATGACTATCTTCCCTTCCGATATTCAGTTCCGCAGTTATCAGTCAGGTGATGATAAAAAAATCAGCCAATTATTCCGTGAAGTTTACGGCGATTCGTATGTCTATCCTGACATTTATCTGCCAAGACTTATTGATGATTATCAAACCTCAGGACAATGGTATTCAGTTTTAGCATTCCATCAGGGACGGCTTATCGGTCATGCTTCATTGGTCAAGGATTCCGTGCAGCAAAATCACGCTGAACTTGCACTCATTGCCGTCTATTCCGATTTTCGCGGCTATGGCGTGGCGAAGTCTCTGGGCAGTTATTTATGCCACTATGCGAAGGAGCAAAGTTATAATTTATTGACGATGAAACAGGTGTGTTCACACCCGAAAAGCCAATATATCGCTCGCAATTTAGGCTTCCATTCTACGGCTCTGATGCTGGATTACGTCGATTCGCCATTCGGCCTGCCAGAGCCTGAAAGCATCATACAGGGTATCTTGCCACTTAAATCGTTGCCATTACCTAAACTGAACTGGCCTCAGCCCTGGCAAAACTGGGTTGATCAGATAAGCCAATGTGTTGGTGAATCACCCTCAAATACATCGTCAGCATGCCATCGTTTTCTGCCCCCAGAGCCGTTTACCATCAAAAAAAGTGGTCGACGTCTGGATATCACGCTATACGAAGTTCATTCTGACTTTTTATCGGAGGTTATCGATTTTCCTACCAGTCAGTTAATTTATTTAAAATTGCCTGCCTGTGAAGAATCACTGGGATTGTGCTCATCGCTCAAAAAAGGCGGATTTCGATTCGCAGGGCTATGCCCCGATACACATGATGGATGGTTTTTGCTATGGCTACGAGGTTATCAATTGACGCCATACACGTTTCACGACACGGGTACGCAACATCTCTATCAAATGGAGTTAGGGGTCTAGCTAAAAAATTCTCTTATTTGATTAAAAAAACACTTTACAAATGATATTGAGAACGATTATCATTCTTAACACTTTCAGTGCACCACCTTCAGGGTCCATGTGAAAGTACGACATTGCTCACATTGCTTCCAGTGTTTACTTTATAAGCCAGCTTGATGCTGGCTTTTTTTTTGCTTCTTGAATCGTCCTAAATAAGATTGACACTTTTCTTCATCTATTTAGGAGAGTGTTATGAAATCAGAAAGATACGATGCTCCAAGCGTGGCACGCTTATTTTGATTAAAAAATCACCTTATAATTATAGACCACAATCTATAACATCTATAGACTACAATCTATAAAATAACATTGGAATTATAATAAGCATAAAGGACAACATGTGTGGGAAATAACAACAACAGAGTTATTTGACCAATGGTTTGAAGAACAACCTGATGAATTGCAAGAAGATGTTTTAGCTGCTATGAATATACTGGAGCTGAAAGGGCCTATGCTTGGAAGACCACTAGTTGATACCTTAAATGGCTCACAGTATCCAAATATGAAAGAACTTCGAATACAACATCATGGTGATCCAATCCGAGTTTTTTCCGCATTTGATCCGGTTCGTAACGCAATTATTCTTTGTGCCGGTAATAAAGCAGGGAAAAATCAAAAATTGTTCTATAAAGAAATGATTAATATTGCTGACGAACAATTTAAAATCCATCTAGAAAATTTGGAGAAATAATATGGCTACTTTAACAGAACTGATGGCAAAACGTAGCCCTGAAAGCCAGGCGAGGATTAAGGAGAAAGCCGCAGAAATGTTGCTCGAAACACAACTTTACCAAATTCGTGAGGAGTTGGAGCTTTCGCAAACTCAAGTGGCAAAAAACTTGGGTATAGCGCAGTCATCAGTTGCGGCTATTGAGCAGCGTGGAAATGAATTGAAAATTTCCACACTGAAAAAATATATTGAATCTATGGGTGGAAAAATGACGCTGGGAGTCACGCTGCCCGGTGGTAAATCAATGAATTTTTCTATCTAAAGCAAGTGGGACCATGGTCCCACTTTATTCAAGCCCGTCTGTTTCTAATCATTTGTTACAAATAAATTTATTCACCATATTCAAATATTTTGAATTCTAAGGTTAAATTTCTAATCTTTTATATTTCATGCCTTCAACTAGACTACAAAAAACATTGAGGGATTTTGAAAATGATCTACTTACGTCAGGCTTCAGAACGAGGTCATGCCAATCACGGCTGGCTGGATAGCTGGCACACGTTTTCATTTGCCAACTATTACGATGCAGATTTTATGGGCTTTTCTGCGCTCAGGGTCATTAATGAAGATGTGATTGACGCAGGCCGGGGATTTGGTATGCATCCTCATAAGGATATGGAGATATTGACCTATGTGCTCTCTGGAAAAGTAGAGCATCAGGACAGTATGGGGAATAAAGGGCAAGTGTCCGCAGGAGAGTTTCAAATCATGAGTGCCGGAACCGGTATTCGTCATTCGGAATATAATCCATATCACGATAGCCAATTACATCTTTACCAAATCTGGATCATGCCGGAAAAAAATGACCTCACTCCCCGCTATGAACAAAGTCGCTTTGATACGCTTGAAAGCCGCCAGTTAATTCTTTCTCCTGATGCCCGTGCAGGTTCTCTGAAGATTTTTCAAGATATGACGTTGTGGCGTTGGGCATTGAAAAAAGGTGAAAATGGTGAGTATGGTATCGAAAAAA
Source organism: Xenorhabdus littoralis (assembly GCF_033949345.1). Classification (NCBI taxonomy): domain Bacteria; kingdom Pseudomonadati; phylum Pseudomonadota; class Gammaproteobacteria; order Enterobacterales; family Morganellaceae; genus Xenorhabdus; species Xenorhabdus littoralis. The sequence goes on along the minus strand of NZ_VCDP01000009.1, from coordinate 6,914 downwards.
CACGGAATATCTGGGTTCAGGTTATCCGGGGTGAAGTCATGATCAATGAAGTACTTGCCGCAACCGGTGATGGCATCGCCATCTGGGATGAGTCTCATCTTCAATTAATTGCCAGCGAAGAGAGTGAAATTCTACTCTTCGATCTGCCACCCAACTAAACTTTTAACTAAACTTTTAAAGGAAGAACCTTATCCCGCTAACAGATAAGGTTCTTTTACAAGATCAACTAAGATTTAAAGAGTATTACAGCTTAGGACCGGCTTTCACCAATGCAGCACCTGCGGCAGTATCGGTATATTTATCGAAGTTATCGACAAAACGTTGTGCCAGATCTTTTGCCTTCACATCCCACTCGGACTTATCCGCATAAGTGTTGCGAGGGTCCAGAATACCTGTATCTACGCCCGGCAATGTTGTCGGTACAGCCAAATCAAAAATCGGCAGCTCAACAGTCTCCGCGTTTTCGATGTCGCCATTCAGGATCGCATCGATAATCGCGCGGGTATCTTTGATAGAAATGCGTTTTCCCGTGCCATTCCAACCGGTATTGACCAGATAAGCTTTCGCACCTGATGCCTGCATACGTTTAACCAGCACTTCTGCGTATTGAGTCGGATGCAGCGACAGGAATGCCGCACCAAAGCATGCAGAGAAGGTTGGCGTTGGTTCTGTTACACCACGTTCAGTGCCCGCCAGTTTCGCAGTAAAGCCAGACAGGAAGTGATACTGAGTCTGCTCCGGAGTCAGTCGGGAAACCGGAGGCAATACACCGAAAGCATCTGCCGTCAGGAAAATGACTTTAGTCGCGTGTCCTGCTTTTGATACTGGCTTAACGACGTTTTCAATGTGGTAGATAGGATAAGAAACACGTGTATTTTCTGTTTTGGAGCCATCATTGAAATCAACTGTGCCATCTGCCAGTACAGTCACGTTCTCCAACAGGGCATCACGGCGAATCGCGTGATAGATATCCGGCTCAGCTTCTTTGGACAAGTTGATGGTTTTCGCGTAGCAACCACCTTCAAAGTTAAATACGCCATCATCATCCCAGCCATGTTCATCATCACCAATCAGCTTACGCTTAGGATCAGTGGAAAGGGTTGTTTTACCCGTACCGGAAAGACCGAAGAAAATAGCGACATCACCTTTCTCGCCCACGTTGGCGGAACAATGCATGGAAGCGATACCTTTCAGTGGCAGCAGGTAGTTCATCATTGAGAACATCCCTTTTTTCATTTCACCGCCGTACCAAGTGCCGCCAATCAACTGCATCCGTTCTGTCAGGTTAAAAGCAACAAAGTTTTCAGAATTCAGCCCCTGCTCTTTCCATTGCGGATTCGTGCACTTAGCACCATTCATCACAATAAAATCAGGTGTAAAGCCAACCAGCTCTTCATCAGACGGGCGGATAAACATGTTTTTCACGAAATGCGCCTGCCAAGCCACTTCCGTAATAAAACGTACTTTAAGACGCGTATCTGCATTGGCACCACAGAATGCATCCACCACAAACAAACGTTTGCCTGAAAGCTGTTGAGTAACCAATCCCTTGAGATGAGTCCAATTTTCCTGACTGAGCGGTTTGTTATCGTTCTTACCTTTGCCCTGATCAGCCCACCAGACGGTATCGCGGGTAACATCATCGCGGACAATGTATTTATCTTTCGGAGAACGTCCCGTGAAAATACCGGTATCTACTGAGACAGCGCCAAGATTAGTTAATGTGCCGCACTCATATCCTTGTAGTGAGGGTTGGGTTTCTTCAGAGAATAACAATTCATAACTCGGGTTATAAACAATTTTACCAACATCACGAATACCATAAACCGCAAGTTCCTGCTCAGTAATGCCTGTCACGCTCATTTGTTGCTCCTGGTCAGTTAGACTTTATCTCTATCTCTGCGGTGGATAATAAATAATTATGACTAATTAACAGCGATTGTTATCAAAAAATTGAAAATGCATTAATTTTTTTGAGGTTAAATGAGACACAGGACACGAAATAAGAGAAGGGTTAATGGTAGAAAGGGCGTATTTTACGCCCCTGAAAAGGTATTATTCACATGACAAGTGCAACCGCACAAGTCAGTGAAGAGTAAGTCAGTAAAGAGTAAGTCAGTAAAGAGTGAAGGCAGTGCAACTACTCTTTTTTCGCCGCCTTTATTTCGCTGATATCTTTTTCACCGAAAATATAATGTGTGCCACAAAATTCACACTCCATGTCGATTTTGCCATCATTGTGCAAAATTTCCTGAAGGTCAGCTTCTGGCAATGTCACCAGTGTATCAGCACAACGTTGCTGAGAGCAGGTGCAGCGGAATTCAACCTGTTGAGGCTCATATAACGTGACATCTTCTTCATGATAAAGACGATGTAAGATTTCTTCCGCATCCAGTGTAAACAGCTCTTCACCCTTAATGGTTGAAGTTAGTTGCACCAGATGATCAAACTGGTCTTCACTGCCTTCCTGCGCACCCGGCAGGATCTGCAATAACATGCCACCAGCCGCCATTTTTCCATCCTGAATTCCGGTACGGATAAACAGGCGGGTTGGCAACTGCTCGGACAATTTGAAGTAAGCATCCAGACACTCCGCCAGCGTTTCGTCTTCCAGTGCCACTACGCCCTGATAACGCTCACCTTCTGTTGGTGTAACCGTAATGACAATATAGCCATTGCCTATCATGTCCCTCAGGCTGCTCGCGGCATCCACATCACCCTCAATGCGAGCGGTTCCACGCATCTGCTGTTGGTTGTTACCATTAATTACTGCCAGCTTAACCGGGCCGTCCCCCTGAATTTGTACCGTAATATCCCCATTGAATTTTAATGTGGCTGTCAGCAGGCTGGTTGCGACCAACAATTCACCCAATAACTGCTGTACGGGTTGAGGGAAATCATGATTTTCCAGCATCCGCTGGTAAGTTTCGCTAACGGAAACGAGTTCCCCCCTGACAGAGTGGCTTTCAAATAAGAAACGGTGTAACTGGTCTTGCTTGGTCATAAATCTCTCTCATTTCACTGAGACGGTTATACCCGTCTTTCTTGCAAGTTGCAGCTCAACTGGCTGCGCCTTGCAATCTATCGGGGACTTTCCGGCTCATTTAATTTTGTATTCTTGAATTTAATCAGTGTACGCCGTTCCTTTTTATCAGGACGGCGATCCGGATGTGGCATTGTGAGCGCATTCATTTTACGAGCCAATGCTATTTTTTCCCGATTGATGATACTTGCTTCCGTTTCCTGATAAAGTTGCTGGGCTTCATTGGCACTGCGTCTATGGCTGTTCAATGCCAGGACGGTTACCGTTTTCTCATCATTTCCCTGACGCAGTTTGATCTCTGCGTTCAACTCAACCAGTTTACTCGGCTTACTCCGCTGCCCATTATAATGAACTTTTCCCCCTTCAATCATTTCACGTGCAATAGAACGGGTTTTGTAAAAACGGGCAGCCCACAGCCATTTATCCAAGCGAACAGTCTGATCATTGTCTGAATTCAACATGATTGTTTCCTCTCAAATGTCTCATCGGAGCTGGCAAAAAACGGACTGAGGGTAACACAGCCCATTGGATTATCGCCAATCCATCGGTGGCGGAGGCGAATTGAAGCAGTTATCGTAATATTGTGTGATATGCCGGAGGCGCCGATGATTCTTTTTATTTTTATTTATCAACAAAATGATATTGATGGTGAATGTCGCCAACAATATTGCCATCAGCAAACAGCTTCCCAAATAACGAATAAGGGTCGTGGAATCCGGTTCACTATGCAACATGATATGGAGAGTCCCATTTGCATCTTCAGACAGTTCCGTCACAATCCCTCCTGTCTCAAATGAAGTCCGCATCAACTTATCAGTGAGATATTGTAATTCCCACCATTGTTCCAATAACGTATATTCATACGGAATGTCTTCCGCCCGTGACGGAAATTCGGCCAAGGGCCTATCTTCAGCACTGAGCAGCAAAATACCTCCCGGTAAGGGGCTATTTATCAGAACGGCTGCCTGACCTATTTCCCGATTGATAAATGATGAGGTTGTGACATCAACCAGCTTTTCCAACGCATCTGCACTGGCTGAACGCAATAACATTTTGGTTCCTTTTAACTGTCCACTTTTCGCATCTTCCAATAAAGTTTCCCAATTTTTGGCATTACCCAGATTGACCAGCGCGTTTTTAAGGCGGGAACAATCGGCTTCTTTCTGACACAAATCATGGGTCTTCAGGATTATTTGTGAAATATTATCGAGCAGAGTCATGTCTGATTTAGCAATGGCTTCATTCAGGCTGGGATTGACTTTCCGGCTACTTTCAATCGGGTGCAATTGCTCACTGACAGTTGTGATCAACGCCGATGCATTTTCAACAATATCAGATTCCAGCATGGGTAATGGCGCTTCATTGTTCCAATAAATGCCAACGCAATTAAAGGGCTGAAATATCAAAAAATTGTTTTCAGTCACGGCATTAGGTGGTACATAGCACATGCCGGTTCCTTTGACTTTCAGTACATCCCCTTCTCTTAGCTTCATATTTTGCAGTTCAGTGACACTGGTAATGACCTCAGTATTGCTGCCATACAACCAGGCAAAACTCAGCCGCATGGATAAACTCACAGGCTGGTAAAAGTACAGCAATAACATGGCAAATAGAGAGAAAACGACCAACATCAGATTCTTCTTGTAACGCTGATAAGGATAATGTTTTTCTTCTTCATGCAATGAGAGATAGCGGCCCTGTCGGACAACATGGCAATTGGTGTACATATCTATATCGGTATTCTGGTCAAGATCATGCTGTATGTAAGGCTCCCAATGTGGGGGATAAATGAGATCAATGCCTCCCAAAGAGATATTTTTTCTTTGCTCAGGTTCAAACTCACTGAATATCCCCCAGCGTTTTGGAATTCCGCTGAAACAATGGATATTTGATAATTTCCGGCTGGAAGGTAAGCGGAAATGCGGCCAGAAACTCCCCAGTATGCACAGGATCGACGCCAACATTAGCCATGGCAGCAGAGGAGTGGGCAAGAAAAGGGCGACAAATCCCAGTGACAAACCGATACACATGAAAATGCCTTCCTGAAGGCCGGTTGAGTATCGAAGACGCTGCTCTTCTAACGTCTCCTTACGGATATACTGTAGGTTTGCACTCGAATTACCATTTTTTTGGATTGAAGCATGGGCGGTTTTTTCCATACCCTGCGGGACTAAAAGGTCTTGCTGATAGTCTTTCAGAAAGTGACCATTAACCGCGATAACAAGTGGAATTGATCTGGTCTGGATAATATCAATCGTATTCTGCTGCTTGATGAATGGCTCAAGCTGTACAGGCAAATGTATTTCCGTTTCATCAATATAATAGCGCCAATGATGTGACTTATCCGTCGCGGCAGAAAAACGGGTGATAGGGTGACTAATGCTATAAACGTTATCATTTTGGGCTGGCAGCACAGGATGATCCGACCGATTTTTGCTGCTCGGTTTCATCAATGGACGCATATTTCTTAAATAAGATTCAACGAATTGATGTTCATCAGCACTCAGCTTACGGTGAGCCGTTTTAGCTATTGACGGTAAATAACGCGCATTATCAAGTTGCCTCCATCTGAAAATCAGAAAGGAAGCCATTATAATCAGGCTAATAATAAAAATAGCCAATATAATGACCAGTGAGCTCATTTTTTCTCCCGCCTATGACAGCAGTACAGAGACTGGCAGAATAACAATCTTGTGAAACACTCAGAATCAGGCTATTCCTATTCTTGCCTTCTATTTTTAATTTTATTTACAAAAGGTTATATAATTTTTCTCATACCTTTCCATAAAATAAAGTCTTTTTTGCAAGGGTAAGATATCAACAAAAATACATTCAAGCGATAATCGCTATCATTTACTAACATAATCGGCCATATTAAAGCAAAGTTTGTATGCGTCCCCAATATCAACGCCAATCTTAAATAAAACAATATAATTTAAGTAATTTAACGCATTATTATTTTCAGACAGCCAGCTTATGACAACAATCAGGGGCAAGCATGATTGATCTAAAAAAACCTAAAATATTGAATATAAATGACATTGCCCATTCACGTTTATTCAATATTCAATCCGTTGATCTTGAGTTCAGCAATGGTGTAAAACGTGTCTACGAACGTATGAAACCTGCCAATCGTGAAGCTGTTCTCATCATTCCTATCATTGAAGATGAATTAATTCTTATTCATGAATATGCCGTTGGCATAGAACAATATGAACTGGGTTTTCCGAAAGGTGCCATTGATGCAGGGGAAACGCCCCTTGAAGCAGCCGATCGTGAATTGAAAGAAGAAATTGGTTTCGGTGCAGAAAAGCTCGAACTGCTGACGAAATTAACGATGGCCCCCTCCTATTTTTCCAGCAAGATGAATATTGTGGTTGCCCAAAATCTTTATCCAGAATATTTGCAAGGAGATGAGCCTGAGCCTCTGGTACAAGTACGCTGGCCTATCTCTGACATGATGTCTCTGCTGGAACATCCTGATTTCAACGAAGCCAGAAACGTCAGTGCCCTATTTTTTGCCCAACGGTATCTGCAAGCAAAAAATAATGGGAAACGTTAGTCATATCATTTTCTTAAACGGATATGAAAATACGTTATCTCAATACTAATTTTGTATCCGTTTTAAACTTAATACCCGAAATAAAAAATAAACCCGAATAAAATAAGGTCTAATTTTATTCGTAATATAATATAAATAATATTTACAAAAAAACTTGGTTTATCAAAAATAATAAATAAACATGTTTATTATATTCTTAAAATTAATTCACCATACAAGCATGTCGCCGCTATACCCCTTGAACGATAAAAGCCCCGTCAGAAAACTGACGGGGCTTTTATCGTTAGTTTGTCCCGTCCTAAATAAGGT
>NZ_VCDP01000008.1:0-102967 GCF_033949345.1 Xenorhabdus littoralis | reverse complement strand
ACTGGCTAAAGCCATAAAAACGAGTTCTGCCGTTTGTTCGGCAGATAAACGACTTTCAGAGCCGCCATTTTCAGGGGCAAGTTTTTCTTCAGAAAAATAATCTTTCAGATGACGGCTCACCGTACTTTCATGAATACGCAAAGCCTGGGCAATCATTTGAGCAGTCCAACCTTCCGATGCCAAAAGCACGGCCTTAATGCGATCACGCACGCGTCCATCACGAGTCGTATCGTGCATCAATTCAAGAGCGTTTTTTTGAGCATCTGTCAGGGTGATTTTCATGGGCACGATCTTGATCGGATAGGAACGAAAAATCAAGCATCTTCAATGACGATGGGTATAAGTTCAAAGATAGAGCCAGAACTATTAAGGCTAGCACTAAGAAGTAAAGTAATATCAATTATGCTCAATTATTCCTTGATGATATAAAATTACGAATAGAGTAGGTTTTTACTCATCCATGGGCTTTGGTATGTATAAGCGCGAGAAGGGTCACCCACCCTAACAACCGGATTTAAATAGCGCGTTTTCCTAACATAGACACAAGATCATCTACGTTCCCCTCCGCCTGTCTGATTGAATCGACCAATCTATGATCCGCAAACTCGTCATATTCAATTGCCTCTTCATAAACATCAGTTACACCAATGTACGCGAAAGCAGTTCGTACTGATGCTTCCACATGGTTGCGATCACCGAGGCGGCCACCCAATTGGTATCCGTAATCACCACGTGAAGAGAGAATTACCAGGCGTTTTCCTGAACCTGCTAACAGTGGCCAATAAGGTTCGCTATCCCGGCTTCGATCAAACCCGAATGTGCGTCCTACTCGCACGATATTGTCAATGTATGCCTTGAATTGTGCAGGGGGACCAAAGTTATACATCGGTACGCCAGCGACAATGAGATCCGCTTGTAGTACCTCATCGACCAGGGTATCACTCATGCTAAGCTCCTCTCTCATCCAATCTTCGCGTACATGTTCAGGTGTGAAAGCGGCATGTATCCATTTGCCAGTAACGGGCGGTGGCGCTTCCTGACCCACATCGCGGTAAAGCACTTTCGTTTTGGGATGTAATGCCATCCATTGTTTTACAAAACGTGTGGTCAGCCGACGTGTATGCGAACCATGGGAAATTTTGTCAGAACAGCCGTAGCGTGCACTTGCATCAATGTGTAATAGCGTAGTCATATTAAGCTCAATCCTTACAGATGATATTTAATTAAGTGCAGTTAGTCTCTATTTAATAGTACGGCCTAACAAACGATATATTATCAACCAATAGATGACATGATATCATCCACCTATGGCTATACGACTTCCTTCATTAACATCACTGCATGCATTTGAGGCTGCAGCACGTTTACGCAGTTTCAAGAAGGCGGCTGAGGAATTGTCTGTCACGGCGACGGCGATCAGCCACAGGATCCGTGTCCTGGAAGAATTCCTCGAGCATCCCTTGTTCCTGCGCAAAGTACGGGCGGTTGAATTGACGTCGGATGGGTTGACTCTGTTTACTGCTGTGCATAGTGGCTTTGAAACCATTGCTGCTGCTATTAAGCACATACAAAAGCCGCGTAGGCAATCGGTCATGCTATCCACGACACCTGCATTTGCCACCAAATGGTTAATACCCCGACTGGAATTCTTCCAGAAGGCACACCCTGACATTGATCTGCATATCCATGCATCCAACACACCGGTAGATCTCAATAGCGAAACAGTTGATTTGGCAGTTAGATATGGTATTGGGCAGTACGCAGGTGAAATTGCTACATTGCTTCTGGAGGATCATTTCGCGCCTGTCGCCAGTCCAACACTTCTCACATCGATAAATAAGGATGCCTCGCAATGGCCTTTAATTCATTTCGACTGGCATCATCCTTTGCCTGTAGACCTCACATGGGAGGCTTGGGCCCAAGCCTCTGGACTTAAGCCCTCTGACCTGTCTAGCGGTATTCGGTATTACGAGGAAAGTCACGCGATTCAGGCAGCTATTGCAGGTCAGGGTGTTGCACTGTTGAGTCTACTATTGATTGAGGAAGAACTACGACTGGGGGTATTACAGATCGTTACTGAACCTTCACTAAAGGGCATGGCTTACCATCTGCTCAAAAGTAGTCAATATCCAATATCCGTAGCAGCCACTACCGTGGAGAACTGGCTGCTACGGATTGCTCATCAGAATGCAGCGAATATTATGAAATAACAAAAAAGTGCAGTTCAGGCACACAGCTTAAGGGTAAGCAAACTTGCATCATTCACTGCAGTAGTACTAGATGTCGCACATATGATATATGGCCAGCTTCATTCTCGTTCGTGTTTGTCAGATAACGGTTGAGAAATACCTGATATTTGGACTGAATGTCTTCAACGAAGACTGTAATTGAAAAATCTGTGGCAGAAAAACAATGAACAGGAAACCGTGATAGTGATTAATTTTGAGCAGTTCAATGAAAAGGCAGCATTACTCGCCGAGACGCTTGCTATTCCAGTAAAAGTGAAAACTGCTTATACAGAAGGATTACATTATCGTCTTTACAAATCAGAGAAAGTTGCAAAAGATCTATTCATTGTCTATCACGGTGGTGGTGTAAATATGGACGCGGGATACAATATCCTTGCTCGTCAACTAACTACTGAAGACAACCTTGCCGTGTGTCTGGTCGATATTCGTGGACACGGAGATTCCATTGGAAAGAAAGGCACAGTTTCCCAACCAGCGGTTGTCTGGTGCGATGTAGATCGGATAATAACTGAGTTAAAAACACACTTTCCGGCTACTCGTCTTCATCTATTGGGTCATTCCAGTGGAGCAGGAATGCTGATAAATTATTTTACCCGACATAAACCTGCTTACAAGATGGACAGCCTTATATTACTGGCACCAGAACTGGGACCGTTTGCTACTGGCGTTCATCGCAGTAATTCATTAGTACGTTTTGCTGATGTTCGCCAGTGGCCATTTATTATAAACGCCTTATCCGGTGGTGCTCTTTTTGGTCATTATCCGGCAGTACAGTTGAATTTCCCTGAAAATGTCAAAACTTTAAGACCAGACTTTTTACAGCAATACAGCGTCAATATGGCAAATGCATTAACCCCTCGCCAACCAGCCAGACAAGTAGCTGCTCTGCCTTTACCAACACTTTTGCTTGCTGCTGAAGAAGATGAGCTATTCGATCCAGCTGCCATGTCGAAGTTTGCCAGTGAACATGGCAATAAATTACTCAACTTCAGAATGCTCCGTCAAAGTACTCATCTTGAGTGCCTGTTTCGAATTCAGGAAGCGTTACGCCAGCACCTTGAAACATTATAGTAGGTGACGTAATAGTCAAGTTTGAGCCAGTACAGTGAAGTAAATCTCTGCCCTAACTCACATTGGGGCAATAAATGAGTCAGACCAAGCAGCCAGAACGGGCCACCTCGTGAAATAAGCATTGACAGCCGGCTTCCCGACTAACCCACCAAAAGGCCACCATGTCCTGATATTATTTTCTGTCCCGGAAAATGAATTACCCATTAACCTTATGATTTCCGTTTATTAGCGTAGTCGGACTTATCTATGATCCGGTCGCTTGTAAGGATCACCTTCGGGCAGCGACAGCAACACTCTTGTAGCCTGCAAGGGAGTACACCACCTTGTGGTACATCTGCGCCCCTTTGGAAGCAGATATCGTCAGTCCTGATGGCGATGAAAGTTTCTTAATCTTATCCATCATGGCCAACCGGCCAGGGAACACGTTTCCCGTCGGGCAAGGTGTTCTCCGTCTTTTTTATCGGAGAATATCATGTCAAAAGATGAATTCACCATGCTGAACAGCCTCTCGCTGTCCGCCTCTTTTCCCCATATAGCCAAATCAATATAATTAGACATAATTTACATGCGCCATAAACAGTTCATCAATAGAGCATCTTTCCCGTCTTCTTGTGGCCTTTGTTTCCGCCCATTTGGATTCGATGAGATTCAAATCCGGACTGTAAGAAGGTAACCATTCCAATTGGCATCCGTGGTCTGCTCTCGCTTTTATCATGTCATTTCGTTTATGGAATGAGGCATTATCCATGACAATTACGGCCCGGCTTGGGAGCTTGGGCAGTAAATCTTGTGTCATCCATGCATGAAAAACATCCGCATTTATGCTCCCTGCAAACACGCTTAAGGTGATGAAGGTCTTTTTGATGATGATGCCAATGGCATTAATGCGGCTTTTAGCGTGTCAGTCGTGTGTGACGAAGCACCGCAGCCGCGAGTCACACAAGGTTCTATTTTGTGACTCCACCGAAACAGTGTGCGAATTGATGTGTGGCAAAAGGGGCCGTAGTATAGATCAATAATGTGAAAGCGATGAAATACATATCGCGTCAGGTGTTCAGCTGTTGCATAAAGGGCATTTTGTTATCGCCAGTAATATACAAACCTCTCGTCAATTGGCTCAGATAGAGCAAGGGGCTTTAGCCCAATGAGATCTTGATAGGTTGTGGGAATGGTCAGATGCTACCCATGATGCAGGCTTGTGATAGAGAGCCTGCATCCATCGTTTTTACTCAGCTACCCAATGTCGCTCCACCATCAACGACAATATCCTGCAAGGTGATATGGCTGGCGAGATCTGATGCAAGGAAAAGAACGGTGTCCGCAATTTCTTCCGGTTGTGCAATTTTTTGCAATGGAATACCCAATTTGAATTTGTCCGGAAAACCATCAATGGTATTTTGTTCGGATGCCGCACTTTGCCACATACTTCGTAGCATGGGAGTATCCGTTGAACCGGGAGAAACCAGATTGCAGCGTACCCCATAAGGCGCCAATTCTAGTCCGACACTTTGGCACAAACTACGCATCGCAGCTTTGGAAGCGCCATAAGCCGACATTTCAATCCGTGGAACATGGGCAGCATTAGAACAGATAGAAACGATGTTTCCACTGCGTTGCCGTTGAAATTGTGGGATCACGGCTTGAAATAAATTAAAAGCCCCACCAGCATTGACGTTGAAACATTGTTGCCAATCTTCCCAGCTCAGGTTTTCTGTTCGCCCTGATCGCAGGATGCCTGCACCATTGACCAATACATCCAAGTGAGGTTCTGCTGCGAGTAATTCACGGCAGCGCTGGCTCACGGCTGTAGGGTCACTGACATCTAACTCATAGGCAATAAAAGGAAGGTCAGTGTCGGGAAATGCCAGATCCAATCCGATGACTTTCGCTCCGGCCTGACTGAACCGACTAGCAATGTGATAGCCGATACCCCGTCCTGCGCCTGTCACCCAAACATGTTTATTATTGAAATCGAAAGTTGCGTTCATTATTCGGACTCTGGTTTATCAGTAAGCAAAATGAACCAGTTTGCCAGCGTTGGGGTTTTCACTAGCGAGATAAAATCAATGTTATGGTTTGCATGGTTCCAATGTGTCACCAGAGACATTATTTTTACGGAGTCGAGACCGTAATCCAGCAGGTTTTCGTGATCATCAATTTCACCGCAGTCATCATCTAGCAGCGGTAAAATTTCAGCGCGGAGACGTTCGCGTGTCCATTTTGGAGACGGGGATATTTCGTTGAGCAGTGTTTCTGTTGTCAGTACACGGCCACAGCGACCGGCAATATAACGTAGTGCCATGATATGCTCGTCGCGGCTGAAATCTGCCAGTGCATCAGCGACAAAAAAAGGTTTGATGTCGCGCATAAAAGCATCCGTGGCCGTCGTCATGCAACCAATATGAGCATAAACACCGCAGATGATTAATTGATCACGCTCCATGATTTTCAATTGTTGCTCCAAATCTGAGCGTTGAAAGGCGCTGTAACGCCATTTTATCAAGACGGTATCATCGCTAGCAGGTGCCAGTGCGTCAGTGATGCTTTGCTGTTCAGGATGCAGATTGAGTCCTGCTCCCCACATATCATTCAGTAACCCACGATCTGCATCACTTTGATGATTGGGTTGGGCGGTGTAAAAAACGGGGATCCCTAGTTGTTTGCACTGTTTTCTGAGACGCGCGATATTGTCGATAATTTGCATCACTAACTGGCTATCAGCTTCCCAGAAATTGAGGAAATAATTCTGCATATCATGGATAAGCAATGCGGCACACTGACTATCAAATGGCCAATCCACTTTATTGCTCGGCAGTTCTTGAGTTGTGGGCAGAATATAATCGTTAATTTTTGGAATGCTCATTTTGTTTCTCCGACATGGGCTAACATGTTCTGTGCGATTTGGCGTAACTTTTGTTTATCGATTTTGCCGACTGGCGTCATGGGAAGGTATGGAACGTTTTCAAAGCGATCGGGAAGTTTGTAATCAGCGATGCCTTGCTCGCGTAAAAAACGGCGTAATATGACCGATTTTATCTCTTCGCGGGTGACAACATAGGCGCAGCTTTTTTCTCCCATCAGTACATCAGGCATGGCGATCAATGCTGCATGGATCACTTGTGGATGGCGTAACAGCAAATTTTCAATTTCTTCTGCCGCAATCTTTTCGCCACCACGGTTAATTTGGTCTTTTTCCCTGCCCACAACTTTTAGATAGCCTTTCTCTGTCCGAATAACTAAATCACCCGAACAGTAAAAACCATTTTCATCGAATACGTGTTGGTTGTATTGATGGCTCTGGTAGTAGCCACGGAACGTATAAGGCCCGCGAGTCATCAGCCTGCCGGGAACGCCATGTGGCAGCGGGTTACCCAGTTTGTCGGCGATCCATACTTCATCATCATCACTGATCGGACGGCCCTGAGTGGTGAAAATGGTTTGCTCATCATCCTCTAGCCGTGTGTAGTTCACCAATCCCTCAGCCATGCCAAATACCTGTTGTAACTGGCAACCCAGCTCTGAAGGGATTCTCCGTGCCAGAGATTCACTCAGGTGTGCACCGCCTACCTGTAATAACATCAGACTATCAAGCGATGACTTATCCGCTGTCAGCGCAATGGCTTCCAGCCACAGGCTTACCGCAGGCGGGATCAGGGCCGCCACATTGATCCGATGCTGTTCAATCAAAGGGAAACAACTGGATGCACTGGGATCATTGGCCATAATCACTTGACCGCCTGCATAAAAAACGCCTAATGCTCCCGGTGAACTCATCGGGTAATTATGGGCGGCAGGAAGGGCACATAAGTAACGTGTTTGCGTATTAAATTGGCAGATATCAACGCTAGCGCGAATACTGTAGTAGTAATCATTGTGAGTGCGGGGGATCAGTTTCGGGGTGCCGGTACTACCCCCTGATAGCTGGAAAAAAGCGACTTCATCTGCCTGTGTGGGCGTCGCGGTAAAGCTATTCACTTGTTCATCAGTCAATACCGTTAAATCTATCGGGCTACAGTTATCCCCTCGCAGGAATACGTTGGCCAGTGAAGAATAACGTGTATGGAGTTCGTGAATAAAAGTATTGTCAGAAAACAGTGAATGGCTACGGTCTGCGATCAGTAGTGAGGGTTTAATCTGTTCGGCGTAAGCCAATAGCTCACTGCGCTGGTGACTGAACAGGGCATTGACGGGAAGCACGCCTAAACGCAGCAGGGCAAAAAAGGTGATATAAAATTCCGCAACATTGCCTAATTGCACCAATGCGGTTTGCCCGTGCTGAACACCCCGGCGCTTGAGGGAAGCGGCCAGATTATCCGTTAGTTGATTGAGTTGGCGATAGCTATATTGCCGCTCCGAGCAAATCAGTGCGGTATTTTCATTATTAGCCTGACGACTGAATATGTCGTCAAGGGGAAGGTCAAGCCAGTAGCCGCGTTGACGATAGCGTTGTGACAGTTCTTCAGGCCAGCGATTGAACTCAATACTCATAACACACGCTCCTTGTTATCGGATAATCCCAGAGCCTGTAGCATGGTGCCAAGTTTCACCCCCGTTTCCTGCCATTCGGCACTGGGTTGGGAGTCAGCAACGATGCCTGCTCCTGCAAAGAGTCGAATATGGTTTGCAAATAATTCACCACAGCGAATGGCAATGACCCATTCACCATTGCCCTTGGCATCACACCAACCGACAATGCCGCCAAAATAGTTGCGTTCGAAGGGTTCGAGTTGAGCGATGAGTTCGTATGCTCGCTCTCTTGGTGCCCCACAAAGTGCCGGTGTCGGATGGAGCAGACAGGCCATTGAAAGTGCGTCAGCGTGTTTATCGCATAATTCGCTGCGTATTTCTGTGGCGAGGTGCCAAAGTAAAGGTGTACTGAATATTGAAGGAGAGTCAGGAATCATCAGTTCAGTGCAATATTCAGTGAGTACGGTTCGTATTGCATTAACCACTAATTGATGTTCATGATGATCTTTGGCCGAATACAGCAGCGATTGTCGTAAGGCATTATCTTCTGCGGTATTGCGGCTTCTGCGCGATGAACCTGCCAAGGGGTGAGAAATAACGGTATTGCCCTGTTTACGTAGTATAAGTTCTGGGCTGGCACCGATTAACGTGCTGTTGCCCAGTGGAAGGTGGAAATTGTAGCTATAGGGATTTTGGGCATTAAGCTGCATAAAAAGTTGGATAGTGTCAGGCTTCTGCTCAAATTCAATGTCCAACAGGCGTGAAAGGACGACTTTATCAAGCTGACCATGATGTATAGCATCAATAGCCTGAGAAACCATCCGGCAAAACTCTGTTTTTTCGGGCCATACATGACACTCTTGTAATGGCAACACTGACGAAGGAGGTGGCGCGGAAAAACGTAAAGTTTCTCGTTCCAGCCAACGGTGCTCGTAAGGAATGTAGAGGGCAGAAGGTTGGCGTTTATCAAAAGGAATGGCTCCCACTGCGATGGGGTTTTTAATTCCGGCCTGTTCAGCCTGATGGAATAATTGGGATAGGTGATCACACAATGGATTGTCAATGCCATCAAGATGACTGGCAGGTGTTGTTATTTTGGTAAAACATCCTTGTGCATGCAGGCTTTTATTTGAGGATAGGAACACAAAATCATCATAACTAAAGTCTGATAATTGGGATGTATGATATTCAGTAGTTAACTTAAGCACGATGTTTCCCTATTATTTTAAAATAATAGATTCAATAAATTGGTTTAAACATAAAAAAAGTGGCTCAACACACTTGGATTCACATATTAAGCTTGCGTTGATGAAAGCAAATTCACAGTGGCAGAAAGCTGCCACTGAAATAAGTGAATCTTGCTTTACCAGCTATATTTCACCGTGGCAAAGATACTGCGTCCGCTACCGTAGAAACAGGCACCTTCATTCGAGCACGAAGCGACGTAACGTTTGTTGGTCAGGTTATTCACATTCAGCTGTACACTGGCGCCTTTTAACTGAGGTGACGCTTCACCAAGGTCGTATTTTGCCATCAGATCGTAGAGGGTGTAGGGATTTACATGGAATGTCTCTTCATAATCACCGGAAGTGGAGCCGATATAGCGTACGCCTGCCCCCAGTGTAAATCCTTTCAGAGCTGTCTGTTGGAAGCTATAGCTACCCCATGCAGAAGCCGCATGTTCAGGAATCGAAGGCACTCTTTTGCCGACGCGTGCAGTTCTGAGGTCGCTTTTGGTTTTGGTATCTGTATAGCTATAGGCTGCGATCAGGTTGATCTCTGGAGTGATCTGAGAATGAATTTCGGCTTCTACTCCCTTTGAGCCAATTTTGCCAATTTGCTCGCTAAAGGCAGCGCCTGGTTTAGTGGTCGTTATATTTTTCTGTGTGATATCGAACAGGGAAAGCGTTAGCAGAGTATTATGATCTTTTGGCTGGAACTTGATGCCTATTTCAGTTTGCTCACCTGTTGTGGGTTTGAATGCCGGTGTGCCAGGCGCTCCTTGAGACAGATTGGGTTCAAAGGAGGTGCTGTAACTGATATAAGGCGAAATACCGTTATCAAAGGCATACAATAAACCCGCTCGTCCTGTGAAAGCTCGGTCTTTTCGTGTTTTTGATGTGTTCCTGATGAGGTTTTGTTGCTTTGTTTCGGTCCAGTCATAACGCCCTGACAGAACTAAGTTCCAGTTTTCCCAACTGAGTTGATCTTGTAAGTAAATACCTAACTGATGGAGTTTCTTTTTATCATTTAAGGTAATTGAGAGATCTTTTTCATTGACGGGAATACCCCAGATTGGATTTGACCAATCAAAATAGTATTGGCCTTTTTCATCCCTGTTACGCCAAAATTGACTGTGATTATTTACCCATTTGTAATCTACCCCACTGATGACGTTATGCTCAATATTACCTGTTGAGAAAAGGGCCTTCAGTTGGTTATCCATGCTTATTCCCTGCGCTTCATTATGTTCGCGCTGTGGAAAACGTTTAATGGAAGGCGGTGTGAGATCTGATACATAAACTAAATATTTTGTACGTTCATTTGACTTTGAATAACGCAGGTTTTGCTGGAAAGAAAAAACATCATTAATGTCATGCTCAAGCATGTAGCCGATAGAGGTCTGTTCCCGTCTGGACTGATTAAAAGAGGGTTCACTGAGATTCATATCGTAGGGGATATAGCCCACATTGGAAACTGGCGTTACGGTGCCGATTTTAGGGTAGAAGTTGCGGTATCCCGCCTTGGGATCGTACTGATAACTGGTTAGCAACGTAAAGGTCGTATTATTGTTGGGTATCCATGTCAGCGCTGGGGCGATGGCTATCCGCTCTTTCTTATGACCTTTGACGAACTGTTTCTGGGTGCTGAGAATACCATTTAAACGATAGAGAACGGGAATATCATCACCCAGTGCTCCACCGAAATCAAAGGCCAATTCGCCAAGGCTCTGATTACCTGCTTTCATTTGTATCTTATGAATGGGCTGGGCAGTCGGCCTTTTGCTGGTCATGTTAATCAGGCCACCGGGGCTGACCTGACCATATAGCACGGATGCCGGCCCATGTACCAATTCCACACGCTCCAATAACCAAGGATCAATCTGTCCTACAGTGCCCCCTGAACTGTTCGTGCCATAGCTCAAACCATCAAGAAATTTAGGGGAATAACGGAAGCCACGTGTGATCACTTCGTCATTGCGGTTGGAAGAGCCGCGGTAATTGGTGACAACACCGCTTGAATAATTCAGGGCGTCAGCAACCGTTGCCGCACCTTGCACTTCCATTTGTGTGCGGTTGATGACGCTGATTGACTGGGGCGTTTTGATGAGGGGAGTGGTGCTTTTGGTGCCGGCAGCACTGTCTGATTCTACGAAGTGTTCTACTGAGTTGCCTGTACTTGCGTTTGTGACGGTTATGGTGTCTTCGTTGTTATTGGCAGCCCTATTATTGCTTGTATGGCTTGCTGAAGCATAGGGAGATAACAGTAAGGCAGAAGTAATCATTAATAATGATTTACTATAGTTATAGTTTCTGGTTATTTTATTTTCGGATTTCAACATTTCATTCTTGATAGGCAGTACCATGGATTTCATCTCTCAAAATAGACTTTCTTTTAAATAATTATTCAAAATCAATAAAATAATTAAGAATTATCCCATTATGACTAAACTGAATAGTGAGGGCCTCCTGCCACGTTACCCCAATAATTATCCATTAACTCTATTAGCCAATAGCTATGATTAATAAAATATATTGAATAATATTGCAAATGAAAATCATTATCAATATCATTTGTTGGCGATAATTATTTTGATTTACTGAGGTTGTTGTTATCAGGTGTATCAGATAGACACGTTATTTGTGGGCGAATCTTTTTGAAGGGGTAAAGGGATGAAGTTAGTATTTCAACCATCAGGTACGGTAGATAATTTATTATCCGCTCCTAATGTTGGCAGTGAATTATGGTGGGGAAATATCGCTATTTTGGGCACACCTATCATAGAAATTGCGATAAATCATCAAGTTCAAACGACATTCTTTTGGCGAGACCCTAGCGGGGATGAACAAAATTCAGCTTTTCGCCAAGTCTATATCGATATCAATGGCGTCACTGATCATCACCGCCCACAGCCACAGAGCCTGCAACGAGTGCCTGAAACGGATATCTGGCATTGGTCGGTGAGCCTCGAAGAGGACTGGAGAGGGAGTTATCGATTTATCCCTATCACTGATGCCCATCTGCCCCCCGAATTTTCCGATGAAATCAAACAGCGCAACCAACAGCAACGTGAATGGTGGATCTCACTCTTTCCATTATCCATTCCTGATCCTTTGAATCTACAAGGTTCTCACCGTAACGGGCTTGGCGTGCCTTTATCCGCAATTCACATGCCCCATGCCCTTGAACAGACAGCATGGGCGTTAACCGGGGTAAATCCGGATCATGTCACGCGGTCGGACAAACGAGAGCCTCTGCTTTTGCATTGGCAGAGTGACCGGCTCAACAATCAAAGGCGTATTTGGCTTTATTCCAGTGGGGAAGAAACCGCGCTTCCACGCCCTCTCATCATTCTCTTGGATGGGCTGAATTGGGTAGAGAAAATGCCGATTTTTCCTGTCATTGACGTGGCGACTGAACAACAACAGATACCGGATGCAATCTGGCTTCTGATTGATGTTATTGATATGCCCCACCGGGAGCAGGAACTCCCCTGCAATTACGATTTTTGGCAAGCGATTCAGGATGAACTGTTACCGCTTATCGCACAGCATGCCACCTTCAGTGATGATCCTGAACAGACTATTATTGCAGGGCAGAGTTACGGTGGGCTGTCGGCACTGTACGCCGCACTCCACTGGCCACAACGCTTTGGTTGTGTTCTCACGCAATCAGGGTCTTTCTGGTGGCCTGATAGCAAAATTGTTCGACAGTTTATGTCATCTTCTGAACATAAACCCGGTTGGCTGACACAGCAGGTTTTTGAGCAAAAAGTGGTTCCTTCATCATTGAAAATCTTTCAAGAGGCAGGGTCCCACGAAGCAGATATCCATTTTGTGAATGATCAAATGTATGCCGCGTTAAAAGAGGCCGGGCATCGTGTGAATTATCGCGTGTTTAATGGCGGGCATGATGTGCTGTGTTGGCGCGGTGGATTAATTGATGGACTTAGCTGGTTACTGGCTGAAAAGTGATACGGCAAACGATGATTGAAATCCCGAATATGATGAGAACCAACGATGAATCTGGAACAAAAAAATCCTTTTGATGATGATGAAATCTCTTTTTATGTACTGATCAATGATCAACAGCAATATAGCCTTTGGCCCGCTTTTGCTGCCCGGCCACCCGGTTGGGAGAGAGTTATTGGCCCAGATTCGCGGACAGCATGTATCGCATACATAGAAGAGCACTGGGTGGATATGCGCCCGGCCAGTCTGCGCAAACTATAGGTGAATCAAGATTGATAATGCCGATGGTTTAATCTGTAGATAAGAAAGGATAATAAAACGTGCTTAATGTATTACCGCTGTCTGAAGTTAAACAGGTCAATCTGACACTACCGCTAGTGGCTGCCCAGCCCGGGATTTGGATGGCCGACCAAATCGCCAGCCAGCGCAATGTATTTACCATTGCGCATTATATTGAAATGAATGGAGAACTGGATCGTTCCTTATTTGATGCGGCTATCCGCCAAGGTTTGGCTGAAGCTGACACCATTCATGCGAGATATTTTATAAATGAAGAGGGAATACCTGTACAGCAAATTCCTACTTTTCGTGATGCGCAACAGGTTATTGCACCTGAATGGTTTGATTTCACCCATGAACAGGGGGAAACCGCGTCACAGGAATTAATGCAGGCGGATCTGGCCGCTGAATTACCCGCAGATGGGGAACGCCCGCTTTACCGGCAGGTCATCATGAAGGTCAGTGATCGGCCTGAACGATGGTTTTGGTATCAGCGTTTTCACCACCTCATGCTGGATGGATTCAGTTTTGATGCACTGACCCGACGTATTATTGATATCTATAACGCGTTAAACACTGACCGTCGACCTGCTGAGAATCCTTTCTGTTCGTTTGAGCAGGTAGTCAAAGAATATCAGGATTGGCAGCAATCGCCCGCAAAAGCAGAGGCGGCAGTGTTCTGGCAACAACATACCCGTGAACGCGGTGCTTCCGTTTCACTTTCCACTGAAGATATGGTGAATACGGGCAACGTTTTACCTCTGCATTACGATTGCTATTTTCCGATGACTCAGTTTGCTTCATTGAGGGAAGATGATTCGCTGCGGAAATTCCAACCGGCTGAAATTGCGATGGCTGCACTCTGTATCTATTTTTACCGGATGAGTGGAGAAAAACATCTATCGGTTGGCTTTCCTTTTATGCGGCGTCTGGGGTCTCAAGCGCTTTGTGCGATGGGGCCTGTAGTCAATCTTTTGCCTCTGCAAATAAAACTGCAAGACAGTATGACGCTTGCCGAAGTAGCGAAAGCGTTTGTGGATGAAATGAAGCAAGTTCGTCGTTACCAGCGATATGAAGCCGAACAGCTACGTTGTGATCTGGGTTTATCAGGCAGCAATAACGCGCTTTATGGCCCCGTTTTCAACTATAAAATCTATAACGGGACGTTGAAGTTAGGCGGTAAGCCCATCAAGACACACACGCTCGCGATGGGGCCTGTGGATGATTTAGAATTTGAATTGTGCAGTTATGATGACCAGCTTCATCTGACACTTATCGCCAATCGAAAAAAATACAGTGAACAAACCCTACAGTGGCACGGTGAGCGGATTAGCTATCTGTTGAGTCAATTGCTGATGCAGCCGCAACAATCTATTGCGTTCACGCCGATTATTCTGCCACAGGAACAGCAACGGCTTGATGAATGGTCATGTGGGCCGAAAATCCAAATGCCTGTAACGGGTGTTTCTGTGCTGGATCTCTTTTTGCAACAGGTCGAACGGCAGCCTGATGCCGTCGCTATACGTTGTGGTAATGAACAGCTGAGTTACCGTCAATTAATGGCAAAAGTGATGCAGCTTGCACGTTTCTTGTTGTCGCAGGGGATCGGGGCTGAGGATGTGGTTGCCATTGGCATTCCTCGTTCGGTGGATTCAGTGATTGCCATTTTGGGTGTGTTGGCCAGTGGTGCGGCTTACATTCCTCTTGATCTCGATTACCCACAGGAACGTTTACAGTTAATGTGTGACGATGTTCAGCCAGTCTTGCTGATCACGCACCTGAATACGCGGGCACAAATGCCTGAAATATCCAAGACTGTCTGTCTTGATGATCATCAGATAGCGGCGCAGTGTGCCAGCTTGTCTTCGTTACCTGTCACAGACGAAGAACGACGCGAAGAACTGTGTAGTGAACACTTGGCTTATATGATTTACACCTCAGGTTCCACAGGTAAGCCAAAAGGTGTCATGAGCACACATGGCGGGTTGCTGAATTTACTGACCTCCCATGCCGTACATTTGTTTGGGCCTGTCATTGAAAACTTTTATCGTCAGCACGGTCGGCGGGCACGTGCAGGGCATACCGCCTCTTTCTCATTTGATTCTTCTTGGGAACCCCTGTTTTGCATGATCCTGGGCGGTGAGCTCTATATCTTTGATGAGGAACTCAGGCGGGATGCATGGGGCGTGATACAGCAAATGAACCTGCTACCAGTTGATATCATGGATATTACCCCTTCCTTTTTGACCCAGCTCATCGATAGCGGTCTGTTGGAGAAAGGCAATCACCAGCCTGCATTCATTATGATTGGTGGTGAGGCTGCCACGCCACGGTTATGGGAATTGCTTCAACAGCAGCCGCAAATTGATATCCACAATTATTATGGCCCTTCCGAATATACTATCGATACGCTGGGCGCCAGTATTCAGGTGTCCGAGCAGCCGGTGATTGGGCGCCCAGTTGCCAATACCGATATCTGGCTTCTGGATAGCCATTTACAACCCGTACCAATTGGTGCAGTGGGAGAACTGTATCTCTCTGGAGCGGGTATCGCACGCGGTTATCTGCATCGTCCGGGGCTGACGGCAACACGCTTTATCGCCAATCCATTCCGTCATGGCGAAGTTATGTATCGCAGTGGTGATCTTATGCGTTGGCGGTCTGACGGGCAGCTTGCATTTATTGGTCGCGTGGATCATCAGATCAAAGTACGTGGTTTTCGTGTTGAATTGGGGGAAGTAGAAAATGCTCTGGCTGATTTGCCGGAGGTCAGTTCTGCTGTCGTCATTGCAGAACCCATCGGTGCAACCTGCCGACTGCTGGGTTATTGTGCTGTACCCGATGGACAACGACGCGCCTTGCCTGATATTTCTGCTCTGCTATTGGCTGAGCTGGCAAAGAAACTGCCTGATTATATGGTTCCTTCCCGATTAATGGTATTGGAAACCCTGCCTCTCACGGTCAATGGTAAAATTGATCGCGATGCGCTACCCAAACCACAGAAACTTCAATTGCCTGTGGGACGAAGAGCGGAAAGTGAGCAGGAAAAATCTGTTTGTGACGCCTTTTCCAGCCTATTAGGTGTGCAAGAAGCCAGCGCAGATGATGATTTCTTTGTGCTGGGAGGTGACAGTATTTCCGCCATGTCGCTGGGAACACAACTACGTCGCCTTGGCTGGCAGTTACGTCCACGGGATATTTTCAGTGAACGTACACCTGCGCGTATGGCATTGAAAATGACGCCTGTCACTATCGCGAAGCAGACTCCTGCACGTATTCAGAAAGGGGTGATCGATAGCCTGCCTATTTTGCATTGGTTTGCTGAATCTCATGGGATCAATACCCGTTTTGCTCATGGCGTATTTATACGCGTGCCCGCAGAATTACAGCCGCAACATTTATCACAAGCACTGATTGCCTTAGTGCAAGCGCATCCTGCACTGAATGCGTTTACCCGCGATAACCAGCTTGTTGTGGGGGAATCGACAGCCTTTGGTAAATCAATAGCCTTTGGTAAATCAATAGCTTTTGATGAGTCAATAGCTTTTGATGAGTCAATAGCCTTTGATGAGTCAATAACTGTGCCGGAGGGAACTTATTGCAGCACATGGCAAAATTGCCAAGATATTGAAACCTGTGCAGAACAAGCCTTCCACGATGCGGTTATGCGTCTGGAACCTGCGAGTGGTCAGTTATTCCATACCTGTTTATTACAAAATGGCGGTGTGTCGCAGGGATTGGTGTTCGTTATTCACCATCTGGCGACTGAT
Organism: Xenorhabdus littoralis; assembly: GCF_033949345.1. Taxonomy (NCBI): domain Bacteria; kingdom Pseudomonadati; phylum Pseudomonadota; class Gammaproteobacteria; order Enterobacterales; family Morganellaceae; genus Xenorhabdus; species Xenorhabdus littoralis. Next base: position 85,939 of record NZ_VCDP01000008.1, on the reverse strand, counting down.
GGCGTTTCGTGGCGAATACTCTTGGATGAGTTACGTCAGGGAATAGAAGCAGCAATAATTGGCAAACCCATGATTTTGCCAGCGGAAGAGTACACTCTGTACGATTGGAATGATTATCTACGCCAAAATCTGCCTCAACGTGCCGCAGAATTACCTTTTTGGCAAGGTATGCTGGATGAAAAAACGCCTCTTTTAGGGCAGCGTCCGTTGGATGTGCAGCGGGATCGCCGAATAAATTCCCGTGAAGAACGGACATTATTAAGTGGTGAACAAACGGCAGCATTGTTAGGAATATTGCCAAAACAGTACCACGCTAATGTTGAAGAGATTTTATTAACGATATTGGCAATGGCTTGTTACCGTCACTTTAATGCCAGTAAATTACGCTTCCAGCTAGAGTCTCATGGCCGCATTGAATTAGAACAAACGGGCGATTTGGCTCGGACGGTTGGCTGGTTGACAGCTGAATATCCGGTAGTGGTCGATTTGCTACAGAAAGGGGAATGCCGGCCTGCTGAACCTGCTGAAGTGGTGCGGGCGGTGAAACGCGTTCTGCGTGCTGTGCCTGATCGCGGTATCGGCTATGGTTTGCTGCGTTACCTTGATCAAACTGGGCGAAAAATATTCGCACCACAAGAAACGCCGGAAATCTTATTTAATTATCTGGGACGTTTTGTCGAGACAGATAACTTATGGTCGCCACAACGGACTAAAAATCTTTTTCGGGATGCTTTTGCTGTTTATCAAGATCCTGAAATGTCCCTGAGCCACAGTCTGGAAATCAATCTGTTCGTTGATGAGCAGGGAAACACTCCGCAGTTGGTGATTAACTGGCAATGGGTCGATGGTATTTTCAGCCATCAGGATATTGCGGAACTACATCGTGGCATGGCATGGGCGGCTGATCGCTTAATACAATTCGCCAGACAGCAGCCCCAGCAGGCTGTAGCGACTTTAGTCGCCGCAGAAGTGGGGCTATCCGGTGTGGAGGATAACGATCTCACTCAACTGAGCGGGCGTTATGGGCCATTATCTGCGGTATTGCCGCTGCTTCCACTGCAACAAGGATTATTATTCCATGCACAGACAGCCACTGAGCATGGCAGCTATAACTCATTGACACGACTTTCTCTATCTGGGTCATTGGCATCTGGGCCATTGACGGTTGCTGAGTTACGCCGGGCGCTGTCGGCTTTAGTTCGGCATCATCCTCAGCTTGCTGCCCAATTTGACACGGAACAAAATGCTTCTCCACTGCAACTGATACCGATCATATCCGATGATAAAGATTATTGGTCACTTGGTTTCCATCAACTGCCTGAACTGACGGTGGAAGAGGAGGAAATAGCATTACGGGAACTGGAAAAAGCAGAACTTGCACGAGATCTCTTCCGGCAGCCAGCCGCAATGTTACATGCATTGCTGGTACGCCACGGTAAAAGTTTACGTTACACGCTATTGCTGAATGCTCATCATCTGGTCGTCGATGGCTGGTCAACCCCTATTTTGGTGCAAGACCTTTTGATGTTGCTGAATCACGGCGATCACGTCTTGCATAGATCTGGAATTCGTTATCAAGACGTCGTCCATCAATTATTGGCACGTGAGGCGGAGCCTGCTCGCCGATGCTGGCAACAGGTATTGAAAGGAGTTCAACCAACATGTTTATTCGGTGAACACCCTCATACTGGCGAGGTTAAGGCGCTTGAAATATTAATCGAACCCGCGATGGAACAGGCGTTAATCGGCTTGTGCCAGCAACGTGGTTTGACACTCAATACATTGATGCAAGGGATTTGGTCTCTGCTGTTGAGCATACACAGTGGCTCATCTGATGTTGTTTTCGGCTCTCCGGTGTCAGGACGGTTTGGCCAGACCGAAGGGCTGGATCAGCATGTCGGGCTATTCAGTAACACCTTACCGGTTCGAGTGATTCTGGATATGGCGCAGCCACTATTGCCTCAACTAGAGCAATTACAGGCGCAGCAGATCCAATTGATTGAACATGACAATATTGGTCTTGGTGAGATTCAGCAAATTGCAGGTACCAGCACACTTTTTGATACCTTGCTGGTGGTTGAAAACTACCCTGAAGTGGCGCAAAGCAAAGAGGGCGTCGAAGGCATCGTCTGTCAGGGGATCAATAACTGCGGTTATACCCACTATCCTTTGACGTTATTGGTGTTGCCAGGTAAGCGTCTGCGTCTATTGATGGAATATCGACCAAGCGTTAAACAGCCTGAACGCTTGGCACAACGCATACTCCTCTTGATCCAGCAATTGATCGAACAGCCTGAGATCGCATTGCGGGACTGGGTTTTGCAAACGGTTGATGAAGCGGTGTTGATTGAGGAAGTCAATAACACCGATCATGAGTTCCCTTCAGAAACACTCCATCAGGCCGTGATCGGGCAGGCAAGAAAAACGCCTGACGATTTGGCGTTATTGGATGATCATCATCGCCTGACCTATCAGCAAATGCGCCTGCAAACTCGCTTGTTAGTTGATCGTTTAATTGAAGCAGGTGTACAGCCGGGGGATATTGTTGGGGTTGCATTATCTCGTTCAGTAAGGCTCAGTCTGGCGTTACAGGCGATTCTGGAAGCGGGGGCCGCCTGGTTGCCTCTTGATACGGGTTATCCTGATGAGCGCTTGACCATTATACTGGAAGATGCCCAACCTCGATTAGTGATGACAGAAAGTGAGTTTCAGGCACGTTTTGCTAATCAGGCAACTTTGTTGTTACTGGATAAACTGGCGGATGAAACACAGCAGCCCGTCCATTCTGCCGCCAATGTGACTCCTGAGCATACGGCGTACATTATCTATACTTCTGGCTCCACAGGGCAACCCAAAGGGGTAATGGTAAGCCACCAGGCCATTGTTAACCGCCTATTGTGGATGCAGGATGCTTACCCACTGACTACGGATGATGTGGTATTGCAGAAAACGCCCTGTAGCTTTGATGTTTCTGTATGGGAATTTTTCTGGCCGCTGATGACGGGAGCCCGGTTAGTGATGGCGCCACCAGAAGCGCATCGCGATCCCGCAACTCTTCTGCAGCTTATTGATGACTACCGTGTGACTACGTTGCACTTTGTTCCATCAATGCTGGCAACCTTAATTGATTCATTAGCGTTACGAGAGCAAGAGTCCTCTTTCTGCCACAGTCTGAGACGCGTTTTCTGTAGTGGCGAAGCCTTGTCATGTGAACTGGCGCGCCGCTATCAAACGCTGATGGCCGCACCTTTACATAATCTTTATGGGCCAACGGAAGCGGCGGTGGATGTGACGTGGCAGCCGGCGTCTGGTGAGGCATTGGAACGTTGTAGCAGCCCTGGTGTTCCTATTGGCCGGCCAGTATGGAATACCCAATTACGTATTTTAGACCCGTGGCTGCGTCCCGTTCCTATCGGTGTGGCCGGAGATCTCTATCTCAGTGGCATTCAGTTAGCCACAAACTACTTGAACCGGGCCGATCTGACAGCCAGCCGTTTTGTGGCCGATCCGTTTGCATCAGGCAGACGGATGTACCGAACGGGTGATATTGCATGCTGGTCAGCCGACGGTGAAGTTGAATACCTTGGGCGCAGTGATGATCAGTTAAAAATACGCGGTCAGCGTATTGAGTTGGGTGAAATTGAACAGGTTTTACTGGAACAGCCGGGAGTGGCTCAGGCTGCGGTCGCGGCGCGTGAACTGGGGAAATCAGGTCAGACAATTGATAATGCCGATGCTCGTCAGCTAATTGCTTGGTTAATTCCTCAATCAGGTGGGGTTCTGGATACTGAAGCACTACACCAAGCGATGACTAAACGATTGCCGATTTATATGCTGCCTGTCAGCTATGTGATACAGGAAAGTTTCCCGTTGAGCGCAAATGGGAAATTGAACCGCAAGGCACTCCCGATACCAGAAAAACTGACGACGGGCAGGCTACCGCGAGCGGGTTTGGAAAGCCAGTTAGCTGAATTGTTTGCCGAAATTTTAGAGTGTGGCACCGTTTGGGCTGATGATGACTTCTTTGCTCTGGGAGGGCATTCACTGCTGGCAATGCGGCTGGCAGCCGAAATACGCCGCCGTTTTAATCATTCTGTTTCAGTCGGTCATATCATGGTCGCGCGCAGTGTAGAAAAATTGAGTGCGTTATTGGTTGATGAGCAAAGGCAAAATTCGGCAGAAAATCGTGGTGTGGGGGAAGTCCTGCCGCTGAGGGAAGGCACTGGGCCAGCACTGTTTTGTGTGCATCCAGCATCAGGTTTTGCTTGGCAATACAGCGGGTTGTTGCGTTATCTGGATGAGGGCAGGCCGATTATCGGATTACAGTCGCCTCGTCCCCGTGGTGTGATTGCTGACTGTGACAGCCTCGAAGCAATGTGTACACGCCATTTAGCGACGTTACGGAATATCCAGCCTCATGGGCCTTATTATTTGCTGGGCTACTCTTTGGGCGGAATGTTGGCACAGGGCATGGCGATTCGTTTACAGCAAGAAGGAGAAGAAGTGGCTTTCTTGGGTTTATTGGATGCTTATCCCCCAGAAGGACAGGATTGGGGAGGGTTAAGCGAGGAAGAAGCCAAACAGGAAATTGCCCGTGAACAGGCGGAATTTATGGCAATCACAGAAGATGAGAGTGATCCGCAACTACGTATGGAAAAGCAGACGATGTTTGAGGACATCGTGGCTAACTATCAGGATGCTGTCCGCAGTTTATTATCTGCGGTTAACCAGAAATATGATGGCGAAGCCACACTGTTTGTGGCAACACGGACTCTGCCTCCTGAGCTGGATGTCGAGGGAACGTGGGCACCTTGGGTTCGTCAGTTAAGGGTTTATCGGCAAGATTGTGAACATGCAGATATCCTTTCTCCTGTTTCACTGGAGCAGTGGGGGCCATTGCTCAATAACTTGTTGAAACTAACTTGTTGAAACTAACTTGTTGAAACAATGCCGTCATTAACTTTATGTGTTTAACGTTATCGAATCGTATGGAATATCATGGCTAAGTCATCAATCTTTTTGGATTTTAGTTTGCTCAGAAACAACTCACATTTTCGAGCTATCTTTATTGCCCGCATGTTATCTGTCTTTGCATTGGGAATGCTGACCGTTGGTGTCCCTGTCCAAATGCAATTTCTGACGGGTTCTACCTTACAGGTGGGAATTGTGGTTGCACTGGATGGTGTCGGTATGTTTATCGGGTTAATTCTGGGGGGGATACTGGCTGACCGCTATGATAGACGTAAACTCATTTTGTTTGCCCGTGGCACCTGCGGTATTGGTTTTGTGGCACTGAGCTTTAACGCATTTTTAGACTCGCCATCACTGTATATGCTCTATTTTCTTTCTATTTGGGATGGTTTTTTTGGTGCGTTGGGCATGACGGCGTTAATGGCGGCAATCCCAAACTTAGTCGGACGGGAAAACCTGGCTTCAGCAGGTGCCTTGAGCATGGTCACGGTTCGTATAGGAGCCATTATTTCCCCTGCATTGGCGGGTATTATTATTGTCGTTGGTGGGCCGGGATGGACTTTTGCCGTTGCGGCAATGGGGACATTAGCAACACTGCTACCCCTGATGAGACTCCCTGAAATGAAACCTCAGCCAAGCAAACAAGAGCATCCGATCAGTGCGCTGATAAGTGGTGTGAAATTTGTTTTGCAGCATAAAATTGTGGGCAGTGTCATCTTGGTGGGAATGATGATCAGTCTTGCAGGAGCAGTGCGTATTCTGTTTCCTGCGTTATCTCAGGAAGTTTACCATCAAGGGCCATCAGCGACTGGGCTGATGTATTCCGCAGTTCCGCTGGGGGCTATGCTCGGTGCTTTCACCAGTGGCTGGATAGGACGAAGTACCCGGCCAGGAATTTTTCTGGTGATATGCGCCCTGTGTTCCTTTATCACGTTATCCATGCTGGGAGTCGTCACAAATATCGTTCTGGCATTACTGGTGTTGGTTTGTTATGGCTATTTAAATGCGTTTGCTTCCTTGCTGCAATTTACCCTTATTCAGAGCCATACGCCGGATCATTTATTGGGACGCGTGAACAGTTTTGTTACTGCTCAGGATGTGACTGGCGACTCTTTGGGAGCATTGGGATTAGGTTTTATGGGGCGTTTATTGTCTCCGGTAATAACTGTCTTTTCGTTTGGAACTTTTGCCGCGCTTGCCTGCTTGTTGCTTGCGGCAGTAGTAAAACCCCTGCGTCATTCCACACTGAGTGGCAACGATCCAGTATCAGAAACAAACCCTTCAGAAGGGTGATAGTTGATGGCAGTGAGGCTGGCTCTCACTATTGGAAAAAGACTTATAATTTCAATGAACAACCCCGCTGCAAGCAGCGGGGTATCTCAAAACAGTGCCAGTTGATGATCTGAATGCAGTTTGTGATATTCCTTACCTTGATCTCGTCGGAAAGATTTTTACTCAACGTATCAAGCGGGAGAATTTGACACTGCGTAACCGAATTAAGCGACTCAATCGTAAGACATTGGGTTATTTTAAATTCCCCGAAATGCACGATAAAGTCATCGGTACTTTCATTGAACGTGAATACTATGTTTGATGGCAATCAACGGATTGAATACGCGACGCTGGATTAACGTAATAATGCATTCAATAATTTCTATCCCTTGAAATTATTCCACTGTTTTTAATAATTATTACATTATATTTATATATAAAATGTAATCGATATTAATTAAATTTAATTTCAATAATGTTAGATGATACTTATATTTATGCGATGTTAAATAATAAATATACCAATAAAGATCACATAAAATTTAAAATGAACTAGACAATAGTGTGTAAAATATTGGATAAGGAATAAATAAGAATAATAATTATTATAGTCTATGGAAAAATACGAGATAAGATAAAAAGATGAATAAAATTTCAAAAAAATTAACTATAAACTCCAATGAAAAGCCACCTCACGATTGCCATGTCAACTTTGTGACACAAAAACTTCATAGCGATTCAGCATACCAGAATATGGGCTGGTACAATATCTATCTCCCAAAACAACAGGGGCAAAGCAGCTTTCGTTGCTTTAATATTGGTAAAGAAGTCTACTTTACCAAAAGTGACTATTACGGAGAAAAACCCCTGTTCTCTAAAATCAATTATCCTTATGACACCACACTTATGGTTTTTGGCCTGAAGGGAAAAAGTCATCTAGGCTTTTCAGCAACACAATTAAATCACACGATCAGTGCAGGAGACATCTGGCTATTTAATCTTCATCATCATCATTCATTATATCGTTTTAGCGCACCCAATATCCGACATGAAATGGCTGTTCTCAAATTCTCCACAGAACGTTTAAAACGCGCTTTCTCAATCCATGATGAGCAACTTATGTCGATCTTTGATCTAGATGTGTCCCATGTGGCAATACAACAAGATAATGATGAGTGGATTGCTCCTCTGGTCGAGAATCCACTAAGAAACCCTTTTGATCGGATTAAAGCAGAAGGTAAGGCATTAGAACTTATCGCACACTGGTTACTTCCACTCGGACAATCTGTCTCCATTACCTCAGACAATCATTCAAACCAATATTGCTGTCAAAATAATGCAGTAGAAAAAGTCAGAGAGATTCTGATGACTCAATTAACTAACCCTCCAACTCTGTACGAATTGGCAAAACAAGTAGGAATGAGTCATACCCGCCTAAATAAGAATTTCAAAAAACATTACGGAAAAACGGTTTTTGACTGGCTAAGAGGATATCGGTTACAGCTTGCAAAAGTTTATCTGCAAGATAAAGCACACAGTATCACTTTTATCGCTTATTTATGTGGATTCAGCAGTACAAGCCACTTTATACAAACATTCCGTCAATATGAAGGCTGTACCCCCGTCACCTACCGAACCCATTATTTCAGTCAGAAAATATGTAATGAATGCATCCCAACCACTTAGCCCCCGGCATTGTGCTGGAATTGAGAGATGAAGTGTGGCTCCTCTCAGATTTCCGGCCTTATAGTGCCTAAAAACGGGAGACTGTTGCTCCCTGATGACGGGAGGATCCACTCATGAAAAATACTCCTTTTGTCGTCGATATTGCAAAACATCTTATGCAGATTCATTTTGTTGATGAATATACCGATGAAATCATTGATAAATAGTTACGGAGGCGTGACTTTTTAACCTTTTTTATCTGAGAACTTTATTTAGCCATGGACAAGAGCGGGCACTTTATTCACGAAAACCCCATCGCCATGAGTGACCGAACTAAAAAACGACGTCCGGTCTGTGTCGCGATAGTGGGGACGGCCAATAAACTGGCCCGCACGGTTTGGGCGCTGGTTGCTCACCAGCGGGAATACCAAAAAGATTACGTCAGTGTCAGGCCTTATTGAGGCGTTTCACTGGTCAACCTTAACGTTTAACCATAAGGATGAATGCAGAAAGATTGCTGAGGCAAGGGTAACGATGACAAAGACAGCAACTGTCTTGAGCGTAAAGCTCGTTGGGAGAATGAGGAGCACGCCAGCGGATTACATCAAGGCCCGCAGTCAGTCCTCCGGCTGCAATAAGGCCAGATATAGAGCTATAACCTACCGTCAATGTCAACGTGGCTTTTGTCTTGCAAACGGGATACGTTCATATAAATACATCATGTCGATTAAATTACCTGGCCATGCTTTCTCGTTATTTCCTCTGATGGTAATGCTTCTTGGAAACGCTATCGCACACAGCTTATTTATGATTGGTTTTCCAATTATAGGACGCACTATGGGAATTAGTGAATTGTTGACGGGAACACTCCTTTCTGTTTCCGCCTTCGGTATGATGATTTTCGCTCCCTTCTGGGGCCGCTACACAGATAAACATGGTCAAAAAGCTCCCATAGTCATCGGGATTATGAGTACAGCGTTATTTCTGATACTCACTGCCGGATTAATCGAATTCCAAACTTCCCTTGAACTCACTATCCCAACACTTTTTGCCCTGTTCTTTCTGTTAAGACTGACTCAATCTGTCGGTGTTGCAGGCCTTATGCCCAGTGCTCAGGCGTATGTTGCAGATCGGACTTCACACCGTCAACGTCTTTCGGGAATGGGGTTCATTGGGGCAACATTTGGCTTTGGAAGTATCATAGGTGGCTATTTCGCCATGAGCTTCGGCGTAAAACACTTCCCGTCAGTTCTGTTTATTTTGGGGATTATTATGCTTATCATCGGCTTCGGATACCGTTTTCTGAAAACGAATCCACCATCCCATGAGTCACAGAATACAGAGCTCCCTTTTTCTTCATTTCCTCAACCTCTTACCCCGATTTTGCCCTTTGCTTTGATCACATTCTGTGTCTTATTGGTTTATGGCATTCTCCAGCAAACTACCGGACTCAGATTACAAGATCAACTCGGGTTTTCTCCCCAGGAGGCTCTAAAAGGAAGTGGAGGACTGTTGACTTCATCCATGATCAGTATGGCTACAGGACAAGTCATACTAACTTATTTCACCACTGAACACTCAAACCGACTGATGGTGATTGGATTTTTTGTCGGTCTATTGAGTCTGGCATACCTTGCGATAAGCAATACCTATGTTGATATGCTTATTGCAATGATTTGTTTGGGAGGTGCTATGAGTTTAATTATCCCTGCCAACCTTGCACTGCTAAGTCAGACAGCAGGTAAAAAACACCAAGCTTATGCCGCCTCGATTAATTTACTTGGTAAGGGGCTTGGATGGACTGCCGGACCTGTGATGGGCTCACTCTTGTATCAATTTACACCAACCTCTCCCGTCTGGTCCTCAATAGGTCTCTTCCTTGTCGCACTGGGAATTACGATTTATCAGCGGAAAAAGACTGGTTTCAAAAAAACATAACTAACCAGTCTCATCATAAGATGTTCTGAAGAATATGATAGCCCTCAGGAAAGGGCTATATATCAACAACAGCAGGAGTTCCCTGTTTAATTAAGGAGTTAGCGATAATATTACGATGAACTTCAGATGTTCCATCGATAATTCTGAATAAACGTGCGTCACGATAAAAACTTTCTATAAGGTGTCCGTCATGACAACCTGAAGCGCCAAAAATCTGTACGGCATGATCGGCTACCCGCCCCACCAGCTCGCTAACAAACACTTTCAGCATCGAAATTTCCTCACGACATGACTCTCCACTGTCCATCCGTTTGGCTGTTTCCCACAGCAATGCTCGCGCCGCTCGAATCTCAATAGCACAATCTGCAAGGATGTATTGGATATTCCCGGTTTCAACAATAGGTTTGCCAAACTGATGACGTTGTTTGGCATGTTCCATCATTAAATCGAGTAAACGGACACATTTACCCAGACCACGTGCTGAAACTTTCGCAAGACGTGCCTTTCCCAGAGTCTGGTGTAACATTTGAAATCCTTGATTCACCTCACCTAACAATGCATCTTCGTCCAGGTGAATCTGATCCAATATCAGTTCATTATGGCTAGTGCCAACAAAACCCATCATGTTAAAACGCTGTCCGAGAGAAAAGCCAGGCACATTCTTGTCCACTAGAAACAGAGAAATTCCTTTAGCTCCCAATTCTGGGGCTGTTTTCGCTGCCACAATAAAATAGTCTGAATACTCCGCATCACTGATATACATTTTTCGACCATTAAGCACCCATCCCCGGTCGTTCTTCGTTGCACAAGTCTTAATTGAAGCTGCATCAGATCCGGCTTCAGGCTCTGAAACAGCCAGAGAACACCAACGTTCTCCCTTCAGTGCCGGAAATAAGTATCGTTCCTGCTGAATCGCTGTACCCAACGTCAGACATTCATAGATATTTCCCGTTGCCCGTCTTATCAGAACATCTTTTGTAGCTCCTAGTTGTTCCTGAACCAATACATTTTCAAATGTACTCAGTCCGACACCACCATACTTAGAATCAATATTGGTCGCAAACAACCTTGATTCCTGCCCCAGTCTCATCAGCGTTCTGGCCTGCTCCGGCTCAATCCCTTCCTGTTGGGTAAGAGTCTGTTCCAATGGCACAAGATGTTCCCAAGTAAAACGACGTGCTTTTTCAACCAATGCATACTGATCTAGTGTTAACTGACTCATCAAATCATTCCTTCTAGCATCCGGCTTAATAAGTTCATTTAATGATGAAATGTCGACATATCTTCACAAACTTGGCGAAATGCCTCTGCAAAGTATTTAGCATCGTCATAAGTCAAGGTCAGTGGTGGCTGAATCCTCATCACGCGGTTACTGTTCGCAGTCATGAATGTCAGAATTTGATGCTCTTGAGCCAATTTAGTGACAATGCGTAAAACAAACATGTCTTCCATGCTTTGCTCAATTTCATGAATAGCTTCATCAATATGAAATTTGGCTTTGTCTGATAACAGATGATAAGTACCTGGAGCATCCCAATTAAAACGGTGCGCCAACTCATCCACTGTAGCGGCAACACTTCCTGCAAAAGGCTGCTCGAACTCAATTGCCAGCATGAGGCCTTTTCCCCGAACCGATATTACAAACGGATAAACATCTGCAACCTCTTGTAACAATTTTTTCAAATAGGTGCCTACATCTATAGCGTTTTCAGCCAGTTGCTCTTCTTCAATCAACTTAAGTGCACTCAAAGCAACAGCTGCGGCCAAATTCCCTCCGCCAAATGTTGATGTGTGTAATATAAATCTATCTATACTGCCATAAGCAGCATCCCACACCTCAGGAGTCGAAATTGTTGCACCAATAGGAACGACACCACCAGACAGCGATTTCGAGAGTGTTAGAATATCAGGACACACTTGCTCCCACTCACAACAGAACATTTTTCCAGTACGCCCCAGTCCCGTCTGGATTTCATCCAAAATGAGCAAACAATCATACCGATCACACAACTGACGCACAGCTTGCAGGTAGCCCTGAGGAGGAAGAATAACGCCACCTTCACCTTGAATGGGTTCTAGAATAAACGCAGCGATATTGCCTGATTTCAATTGCTGTTCCAATGCGGCTACATCCCCAAATGGAATTGCATGACATTGACTCAACAAAGGTTCAAAATGCTTACGGTGTTTCTCCTTCCCTGTCACAGAAAGGGCTCCCATCGTTTTTCCGTGATATCCATTTTCACAGTACAATAATGTACTTTTATCTGAAGCAGCGAGTGCCAGCTTTATTGCAGCTTCAATAGCTTCTGTCCCGGAATTACTGAGAAATACCCGTGATAAATCCCCCGGCGCTATATTGGCCAGTTTTTCTGCCAGTAATGATGCCTGATATGGAACCGATACATATTGAACAAAAGTAGGTTGTTGATGTGATAAATAATTTGTCACCGCCGCTACAATGGCCGGATGGTTATGACCAATATTCACGCACCCATAGCCAGAGACAAAATCGTAGTATTCGATCCCCTGCGTATCAGTCAGTTTGAGTCCTTCTCCTTTGGCGAACACTCTTTCCAAATGATTATGCTCATAGAAATTGATCATTTCAGGATTAATGTATTGACGGAAACGCTCTATCGTCTCTCTGAAATTCGAGACACCAGGATAGGAAATCGGATCTGCGGGAGATTGCGAATGATGATAACGCCGGATCGCCACCCAATCCTGCTCTTTTACGTGCCGACCCAAACTGGCAAGCGGGGCTGGGCTAAAACCATGCTTCAGTGCAATTTCCCCGATATCGAGCACCTTATTACAATCTAATTCTCTGCCGATAGAATAGAGCTCAGCACGTTTCTCAAGAGCAAGAATTAAAGTTTCAGCCAGACATCCATTCATAAACATTTTTGGCTCAAACTCGGGCTGAGGTCCACCAAAAGAAACTTGCTCATTGGCAGAAATCAATCCTCCATCAATTAGAAGAATATCTCGCCTAGGTTCATCCTGAGGTAAGACATCTCGGGGAAGTGCCACATCAATCACTACCGAACCAGATTTTAATCTGGCAGGATTAATGACCCCACCCGTTGAAGTTGCGGCTACATAAAACGAAATTGTTGGATAGCATGTCCCAATATCATTGGTCAGCTTAACCTGAGCATGATAATTCTCGGGCAGATAAGACAACAACTGTTCGGGTACGACTTCACGGTGACGGTGCACCAGCTGCAAGCGAACCCCTAAAGGTAACAATAAGCGGGCAAGCACGAGAGCAATCGAACCCGGATAGCCGACAATCGCTATTTCTGCCTCATCATTATCAATATTTAAAGTTGCCAATGTATCTAGCACATTCCGGTAGGCTACATAGGCAGTCAGAGAATTCCCTGTCGTCACCGGGAGTACAGCCTGTTTAGCTGTTTGTAGCCCACGTTGGCCTACAATACCGGTGAATCCACCTAATCCCACTAACTCGGCCCCTTCTTCCCAAAGCTGACTGACTCCTGCAATCACACGCTCAGTAATCACTTTGGGCTGTGTCAGCATTTCTTCGGCAGTTAAAGGCATGTAATGGATAATCCCACTACAGGTAGCTCCCGTTGCACTGACAACTTTTTCAAATCTTGTAAAAGGAACCAGGTTTTCACGCTGCCAAGTGTTCGATTGAAACCCTTGAGCCTGATCACGACAAGTTCGGGTAAACATATCCATCAGCTTCGCATGTCGCTTAAGTGGTATTGATGTAGGGTGTGCAATAAAACCAAATTTCACGTTACAATCCTTATGCTATATTGACGCGGTGCCATGCAGCTTCAGAGAGCTGGCTCAGCCCATCCCCATCGGAGTTATGTGAGAGCATGACATCGATAAAATAAATGGTTTGAGGGGTTGTTAACACAGTTTCGCAATAGGTTGCATCAAATGTCGTCCAGCGCTCACGAATCACCTGTGTTGCTACATGTGCGTCAGGAACAAATTGAGTATCAGAAGTAGTAACCAGAGATAAATCAAACGGCGACGCAACAAGAGAAGTCTGTCTTATGTTATTGGTTGCACTTCTCAGATCAAGATATGATCTAATCATCGACAACATACCATTACACAGATAAAACACTGAAATATTGATCTTTTGTCGATGCGGATTTTGCATCAACGCTCGCTCAATATGATGTTCGATATTTGGGATTAAATCTCTGGCACCATCGCCGATAAATGCCAGAATATTCTGGGACGATGTACGGGCCAGATAAGGTAATGACATTAATGCATCACCCATCAATGCACGGCCATACCAACCAGAAAACCCTTTCCCTGTTTTCGGTAAATTCCGAATCGCACTAACACCACATCTCCCCACATCATAAACGCCAGTATAGACGAATCCCTTTTCAATAATTAAATGATGCAACAGTTGCCCTAAATAGACATAAAAGTAATTAGGTGACATTGGTATCTGTGGCAGCCAGTCAATCGGTGTAGTGTTAGGAAGTTTCTGAACTTTCGCCAATTCGCAACGGCGATAAGCCAGTACTTCATCATCCACATTGAGTCGGGATATGACTGCTTTCAAGAACGAGAGTAAACGACTATGCACAGGCAGATCAGTGTAAGGAGACATGTGTTCCAAACGGCAATTCACCTGAACAATATGACATTTATTTTTCAATGTATTGGCAGAGAATGGAGAGGATGCTTGATCAACTTTACTTTTAAGAAAAAAGATACTTAGATTTTCGGGTTCAACAAGCTGCTGACCCTCATGTAGATAATGAAATACTTTTCGACTAAAACCGTAAATCGACAGGGTACCAATATAGCTACTAACAGGCTTTTGTTGGTAGAAATCGCTGACTTCTCCCGGCGCTACTATCGTATCTGTCAACGCTATCCCGGCTTGTTCAGCAATCTGATAAATCAGTTCACGTTCCTGCCCCGTCAAATGACCACATTGCCACAGTATTCGACGTTTGTCATGGTTGAGCAGATGTATTACAGCATCCATAACAGATGATTCATCACCCCCAATCGGTGGTGCCCAACGGCTATATTGACTCGGACAGGGTAGCAGTTCAGGTTTAAGAGTACATCCCAAAGCCGATTGTGTCGCAAAAACAAACACTGGCCCCGACTGAGACTGTAATAGATTTGCTACCTTATTCAACCCCTCAGGCAAGGTTGATTTATCATCAATATAGACGTATGGAATTCCTTTGGCTTCAATTGTCTTCCTGCCATCATAATCACTGTGCATAGTACCCTGAAACGGGAACCAACTATTTTCAGGACTATCTACACAAATAATGATACCTGGCGCATAAGCTCGTTTCAGGTTGTATAATGTGCCACGAAACTCATCAATCATACCTGATGTCACTGCAATCACGTAACCACGCTGATAAAATTGCCAGCCACAAAGTGCAGAAACGGCTAAACTGTGTTCATTTGCTCCACTTTCACACAAGATAGATGTGCCATCACACAAGCGGAAGATAGAATCTATAAACCCAGAGATCATTGACCCAGTATAGTAGTGAAAATCCCAACACTCATGAAAATGGTACTCCATGTAGTCATAAATAAACTGTGCAGCCGATGATATTCTCGGTTTTGATGTCGTTGCTCTGACTAGCAATGGATTAATATAAACATTATCCAAATGATCCATCAGGTTTTTTAACACCTGTATTTCCCACACAAGCTTATTAGACTGCCGAACATTAAGTGTCACGGAATCCATTACTTGAACTTTCATACCTCCGGGAGTCATATCTGACAAAGAAAGTAAGAAAGAATAGGGAGATAATCTCCCAGGATTCGACTCAAAAATTCGGAAAAATTGATGACTGACCTGTTCGTCATTTCCATGTTGTAAAAACAGATCATCGGCAATCACCAGATCGAGTGTTCTGTCCGGATGCGAAGAAATATCGGCTAAAGCTTCATCCAACGTTTTATAGATCATGACATGAAAAGAAAATTGATGCTTTTTCTGATAAGAAAATAAATACTTTCTGGCTTGTTGAAGCAAATGCGCCATAATGAGGTCAACCGAAATTACCGAATCAGTTTTCCAAACCCCACAATGATCAGATTCGGCAGTGATTGACAATTCCAACTTGTCAATCGCTTCTATCACACCCTGACTTACTATCTGAGACTGCGCGACCACACAAATTCCGATGTCATGATGCATCAAGACTCTCCATAATTAATCCATCAGAATACTCTGGCTTTGATCGTGCCTGAAGCCACAAGTAAAGCCTGATATAGGAAAAAGTAACCATAAGGCATTTCTGTAAGTTGATGTTTTTCTAAAGAAGTGGTGTAGCGACATCCAACAAACCGGATGATTTCGTCTTCTTCAATAAAGCTGGGATGAGTAAGTACCTGATGCAGTAAAACTGTGCCTCTTTCCTGCCAGACAGAATCTCCTCCACAGGCTTCATTCAGCTTAAAAAAAGCCACAGCACTGATCAGGATTGCAGAAGGATCAGCAACGGAGCGCACGCACGGCTCCGGTTTTAGAACATCCGAAGAATGATTGGCATAACATTGCCACCATACACCGCAAGACAGTTCTGCTACATGGAGAAATGTCTCTGGGTTGTACAAAGCAGCACAGGCCATTCCTAACATCCCCCAGCTCTGCCCACGTGGCCAGCTACCAGCCTCACCCACCGACTGCCATTTTTCTGAGCCCTCTGACGGATAAGGATAAAAATCACTGTAGGTATAAACTCTTCCGGTAGGGTGAATTAATTGGCAGGCAGTTAATCGGGCATGTGCCTGCGACATCTCCTGCCAATTATGATGTACACCTAATTCAATCAATGCAGCACAGGGGTCTATTGACAGACGGTTGTTCCCATGTTTTCCTCCCCCCATTTCAGTTCCAACAGGGAAGCCCTGCCAAGGAGCAAAAGTCAGACTCAACTTTTCTTGAAACTGGAATATGAGTTCTCCAGCTTGAGTGTCATTTACTAAACGCAGAGCTGGACCAAATCCGTACCAAGCATTCATAGCCCTAAATACAGATTGAACATGCTTTTCTGCCTGTATTTGAGTCCAACGGGATTTGGCACTGGATATCAAGGTAGGATGATTTGAGAAATAACCCGCTAACCAACAATTCCCCGCCCAAAATCCGGCAACCCATGAACCACGAGATGACGTCACCCATGACGGGCTATCAATAAGGCGGTATAAAGGAAAACGAGGAGCAATCTGTCTTTCAATCTTAGCCACAGACTTCGCCAGTTTGTGCATCAATCTCTGGTAATCGAAGCGCATAATGAGTGTCCTCTGCTTACACCATCTGTGATAAAGACCAGCGCAAACGGAGCACCGAAATGAAGCTGAAGCTCAACAGAATTAACATAAACACCATCCCCGCCCATATCGAACCGAAATAAGTTACCACCCAATGGAAAAGTAATGATCCCAATGCCAGCCCGCCAAAAAATGCAAAGGAGACTTGTCCGGATGCTGTGGGTATTTCCCCAAAACAATCATGCTGTAGAATCATAGCCATCGCCAGAGCATTGGTCGCAACAAGGGTACAACCAATCCCTATCACCCCGACATAAACCAACCAAAGGTTTTGTGCGGTAGCATTAAATGTTGCAAGTAATGCGAGGAATGCGAATACAAACAATAGTGCCAGTAAGTCGGATTCCTGTTTAAATCGACTTGCCAGAGGTGTCAGCACTAAACGAGAGAGCCAGCCCATCAGTCCGAATACTGTGACAAGAAATGCAGCCTGGCCAGCAGGCATTCCCAATTGAGAAGCAAACATCGGTACCTGAGTAATAAAGGCTGCTAATACAACCCCAACACAGCCTTGCATCAACATCAGCATACTTATTGTGCCCGATTGCCTCGCCTTGCGGGATTTCACTTGTGAAGCAGCCACTGTTGGCTGCCAGTTACGGGCAGCAGCTAAAATCGCCATGAGCAGGCACAATGGAATAATGGCGCCTAATGCTGCCCGCCATCCCCATTGTGTCGCAATCCATGGCAGAATCGACCCCGCCACCAATGCGGAGAGTTGAACCCCAGATTGCTTCAATCCCACCATGAACGATTTACGTGCAGGAACTACTTGCGTCGCAATGGCCTGATTAGTCATTGGATTTGCCAAAGCCTGCGCAATGCCACAAACGGCTATTGACAGTATCATTAGCCAAGGATTATTTGCCAGAATCAATGCAGCAAATGCCCCTCCGGTGAACAGAAACAACATGATACTTACCCAACGGATACCCAGCTTTTTCACCCATTTCCCAGCAGATAAAGATAAAATGGCTGCCACACTAAATGCTGCTAACGTAAATCCCCCTAAGAGTTCACGATCAATCGTACCTTCCTGTAGAATAAAGGGAGCCAAAGCTCCACAAGCATAAAGAATCAGCATAGGCAGAGCCATTGCCAGTACTAAAATAAATCCCAGCGATAATTCGGTCTTTTTACGATGTGTTTCAGTTTGTATCTCCATATCCGTTTATTTCCCCCGATGTACTGGTGTATTTTCAACACGAGAGATTTGGGATAATTCTGATAACATGTTACGAAGTGAAGGTTTATCGACTTTCCCTGCGGGACTAAGAGGTAACCGTCTGAAATGGCAAAGATATTCTGGCAACTTGTACTTTTCTAATCCATATGACTGTAAAAACTGTGTCACATCATTCAGAGAGAGTGGTTGTCCCCCTTCCCGCAATGACAGACAGAGACAAACCCTCTGCCCTAAATCACTATCAGGAATAGCAACACATGCTGCACTGATAACATCTTGATGATTAGTCATCAATTTCTCAATCTGAATAGGGCTAATATTGGCCCCGCCACGAATAATGATATCCTTCTTCCTTCCCATCAGATTGAGATAGCCCTCCACATCAATGCATCCCAAATCACCGGTATAAACCCAACCTCTCTGATCACGGTAAGTTTCATCCAACATGGGGGAATTGACATACTGCATGGGAGAAATCGGTCCACGGGCCGCTATCTCGCCAATCTGCCCCTGAGGTAGCGGCTGGTGATGTTCATCAACAATCCGAATATCACAAATAGAAGGATTTGGACGCCCAACTGTCATCGCAATCTTTTCCCGCGTATCAGTCAAGGCATTAAAACAGTTCACCCCATCAGCTGATCCGTAAAGATTGATCAATTTACAACCAAATTTTTCATAGCAGCGACTAATGGTGGCTTCATCGATCAGGGCCCCCCCACTGACAAGTGCAACCAAGTCACGAAGATCCAAGTCATCCAAACGCTCATCGGCAACAATTCGTTGGAACATAGTCGGCACACCAAGAATGTGAGTCGGACGATAATCGAGGATCGCTTTTAATGCTGCATCAACACTGAACTTAGGTAAAATTGCCACAGTCCCCCCCAGCCATGCTATAACACATGCACTAGCGGTAGAACCGAATGCTGATCCCAAAGGCATCAGATACAAAGGAACAAACCTCGCTTGATCTCCTCTTAGTTCCTCCATAAAACGTCCCCGGCCCCCTAACAACGCGTTATGGGAATATGCAACTAATTTAGGCTCTGATTCAGAACCTGAAGATATGAGAAAACGCACCGGATCATCCGCTGAAACCAAAGGCAATTGTGCCAATGGCTCCTCATCAAGCAATGCTTCAAATGACAACCAATAGTCACGAGTTTTCCCCACAGTGATCAAGACTCGCAGAGACAGCATCAAAGGCCTTAAGGATTCGATGATCTGACATATATCACCCTGATCATTCCGGTTCTCAACAATAATCGCTCGCGCCCGGCTACGCTTGAAAATCGACTCTATATCCAGCCGACCTCTTCCCTGTGGAATAGGGCACACCACTACTCCTATAGCGGCAGCTGCCATATCAATGACAATCGACCGCCAACTGTTACTCAGCTGATAGACAACGACATCACCACGCACAAGTCCTGCATTAGACAGACCCGCCGCCAAGCTCAGACTTTGCTGATAAATTTCAGAATAACGATAGTTTCCATCCAGAGAACAAACAGCCAAACAATCAGGCTGCTTTTCAACTTGTTTACGAAAAGCCCCAAATACAGTTATTTCCGGATATGTACCTGATACTTTCCATTCATGGCGAACCGATTCGGGAACTAAATTGATAATACCTGCAGGATTCATAAGGGCCTCCATAATTCACATAATTGTGTGTAACTTTCCGCCATCAGATAGGGTTCAATATGTGGATGTATAGAAAGTGATGCCAGGTCAGTACAACACCATTCGGGTAAGGTATCCATTTCAGTGATAGATGATTGACCTGTGAGAATAGGCTCGATAAGCATCGTCGCAGCTCCTAGCAATGAACTCCGAACGCTCAGTCCTGACGCACCTCTAACCCGGCAGTAAAGCGCCATGATCGCTGCCTGTGCAGCAAGAATACCGCCAAAAATATCTGTCGCGGTAAACAACGTACCACCTTTGACTCCTGAACGTTGAGCAATCACATCCGCCATGCCGGAATAAGCCTGAACCATAAAATCTGTACCAGGAATCGTCATTTCACTGTCTAACTCCCCCCAACCTCCGGCATAGACATACACCAAATCAGGATGATTGTGGATTAAATCAGAGGCATCTAGTGCTAATTCAGACGCTTTTCCCGGAGCCCAATTGTGTATAAATAAATCAGACTTATGGACCAACTCTTCAACAGTTTGTTTTCCTTCCGCTGATTTGATATTCACTTCAACCACCTGCTTACGGGCATTCAGCGCCTGAAAACGGGCGGAATAATTATCAGCCAGAGGTGGCATATCCCGCAATGGATCGCCCCCCAGAGGTTCTATGCGCGTTACCGTTGCCCCAAGCATGGCAAGTAAATGTCCTGCCATCGGTCCCTGAATTCGTCGACAGGATTCCACCAGTCTGATTCCTGCAAGTGGCAGCTCTGATGTAGTCGAAAAATCTGACAGCATCCGGGAAGCCTTCCTGCCCCCTTCTTCGATAGCTTTGATAGACCACGGTCCGTACTCAAGCAACGATCGTAGATCTCTGTCCATTTTACGATCCTGAATGCGCCGGACAGGTGTAATGGCAATTCCTGTCTGATGAGCCAAATCGGCCAAATCCGTATAGACATGACTGGCAAGCAGTGCCACCATCTCTACGGACAGTGACGCAACCCCTTTGGCATATCGCTGCATAAAGGTATGCCAGCCTCTGCCTATTTGCTGAATATCCGCCCCTAATTGAACCCAAAACCTTTGCCAGAGCTGTGGGGAAAGAGACTCTAGTTCAAACAAGACACCATCAAGAGATGTAAAGGGAGGCCTGAGAGAAACATCGGCTTCACCGCATGAGAACACCTCTGCTCCGGTTTCGGTGGTAGCACCGGCTAGGTATTGTCCGACAGCTAGCACTCCAGCTTGCACCAGATCAAAAGTGGCGCTCTGCATCCCGTTCCCCCGATGCTGTGCGATTAACCCAGCCAACAGCTGTTGAAGTACCAAAGAGGCACTAATCACCGAAATATAATCAACACCGAGCGGAACAACTCGATCCAATGAACGACTGTGAACAGAAGCCAATCCGGTTAATGCCTGTAACTCCACCTCACCACAGACTTGTCCATTGATCACAGGAGAAGTCACTGTGAGCATAAACTGCCGGCCGTCCTGCTCTTGTAATATCACAACCAATTCGGCATTCGTGGTCTGCTCCGAAGATACATCCACCACAATACCGATTTTTTTTGCCTGAGAATGTAATGCCCTGATAAATGGAGCAAACGCTGCATCAACCTGACTAAATGTGCCACTGAGCCGCAATGACTGAAATATTTCAATTCTTGGCATGGATACGCCCCGATTGTAATAAACCCTGACCCCAAGATTGTGAATTAACCCCCAGCCACTGCTGGAAGAATTGTGATCACATCACCGACTTTCACTGTGGTTTTCAGTCCTTCTCCAAAACGGATATCATCATCATTGACATAGAGGTTGATAAATCCGTGGATTTCTTCTTCCTTCACTAAACGGTCTTTAATTCCCGGGAAGTCAATGTCGAGGTTATTAATGACTTCACAAATACTTTCACCAGAAGTGGTTACCGTTTTCTGATCATTAGTGAATGTTCTCAAAATGGTGGGTATATGAACCATTACTGACATAATTTCCTCACTGAATAATTTTTATGATTTCTTCGACCGCATTTCCCTGTACATACCGATAACTACGCAGCTCAAACCGTGATTCAGGTGCAGTAGAAAGAATGACATGGTGAATCTGGGGTGAAACAGAAAAAGCCAAATCTTCTCTACTCGGATAAGCCCGTGAACCAGAGTGAGAATGGTAGAGAACAATCGGTTCTTGTTCTTCTCTCTCCATTTGACGCCAGACTTGAAGCTGTTGTTTCGAATCAAAGCGAAAATAGACTTCAGAAGCAGCGCTATTGCGCATCGGAACAACTAATTCTGGCCGATCGCTCCCGCAGGGACCAACGATTAGTCCGCAAGCTTCAATTGGGTGCTCCTCCTCAGCATGTTTCACAATTTCATCCACTTGAGCTTGAGATAACACTAGCATTGGACACTCCTTAATATGTAGCTTGTGAAGAATCTACTTGACGAATCCAGTTTAGGATGCCGCCCTCCAGGTTTAGCAATGATTTAAATCCCTGCTCCTGCATAGCAAGCAGTGCATTTCGGGAGCGTCCTCCCATCTTGCAATACACAACTACCGTACGTTGTCGATCAAGCTGACCTAGCCCTCTCCCATTCATAATTTCTCGTTGAGGAATCCCAATAGCATTGTCGATACCGCAGATCTCACGTTCGCAAGGTTCCCGAACATCCACCAATTGGACAGAGTCCCCCCGCTCCAACATTTTCTGAAGTTCCTGTGGAGTAACTTGCGGAACAACCGCATCAGGAGTTTGTGATTCGAGACCACAGAAAGCCTGATAATCTGTTAATTGTGTGATTGGTTTACGATCCGGAGCGCGACGAAGCGGTAGAGTGCGGTATGTCATATCTAAAGCGTCATAAACCATTAAACGGCCCAGAAGACTTGTCCCTGCTCCCGTAATCAATTTGATGGTTTCGGTTGCCATAATAGAACCAATGGCGGCACACAATACGCCAAATACTCCACCTTCAGAACAAGAGGGAGCATGTTCAGGTGGTGGTGGTATAGGATACAAATCACGATAATTCAGCCCCAGTCCACTCGGTGCTTTTTCCCAAAACACGGAAGCCTGTCCTTCAAAACGGAAGATAGATCCCCACACGTAGGGCTTGTCAGCTAACACACAAGCATCATTTACCAGATAGCGGGTTGCAAAATTATCAGTTCCATCCAGTACCAAATCGTACTGACGGATCAGCTCTAATGCGTTCTCTGGTTCAAGGCGTTGTTGATGACAAATGACATGGGTAAATCGGTTGATTTCTTGGATCGACTGACGGGCACTATCCGCTTTATTGCGCCCAATGTCTGACTGACTGTGGATTATCTGGCGTTGTAAATTCGACTCATCGACTACATCAAAATCAATAATTCCTATTGTTCCAACACCAGCCGCAGCCAAATAAAGTAATGCAGGTGACCCCAATCCTCCGGCTCCGATCACTAACACTTTGGCATTTTTCAGTCGACACTGACCGATATATCCAATATCCGGCAGCAACAGATGACGGCTGTATCTCTCCTTTTCCTCTTTATCTAAATGAGGGGCAGGTTCGACAAGCGGTGGTAATCTCATTGTAATCCCTCCACTTTTTCTTTTCTGGCCCGCTTATAACTAATCGGGCCTTCAATATACGGTTAAGTATTTAAAAGGAGGGCAGCAGTAAAGAATATCAAATGACGAGCTAATTTTTATCATTCTATGAATGCAAATCAGATTTATTCGTAATTTGATATTGGATTGCTCCGTATTTTATATCGTTTACCACTACAATCCCTATAGTGGCATTGAGCAGACAAGACAAATACTCCTGCCAGATGGTTACCTTAAATAAACTATTCAATATGTCAGTTCAGTATTGTATTAAGCAACAATACTCTGAAATGGGGCGGCTACCAATTGATCGACTTCGACACATTCTATGAACGGAGTTTATCTATGTTCATTTTTGCAACGAACTGTCTGTTCGATGAAGAAACCTATAGCCGGATTATCGGCGCTACTACAGGTATTTTGGTGGAAATTAGCCAAAAATCTACTCATTCTCGAAAACTATCAATAGTGAACTACAGATGAATTCGTCCATAAACAAAATCAACGAACAACAATTTCTATTTGGCATGCTCTTAGGCCCAATTCGCTGGAATATACTTAAAATTGCATTTCGCTATAGGCTGTTTGATCACTTCATTACCATGAACAATGCAACCACTGTTGCCCGGATATTCAATTGGTGTCCGACCCGATTAACTTTACTTCTCAACGCTTATGTCACCTTAGGGATTATGGAAAAACAAGCACAAAGTTTTTCAGTAAAGCCCAATTATCAGCCTTACTTAGTCAGTCATTCACGAAATTATCTCGGGGAAACGCTCTGCTCACTGGCCGAAATCAAATCTCTTACAGCAACGCAATCCGTTGAATGGCTGACGCAGGACACACCACCAGAACAGCAAATAGATATGCGTGATCAAGTTTTTTGGCAAAAGGCTACATCACGCTTACGGGCCTTTCACAAAAGTACAAGGAACCTGATCCTGTTACCTGTTCTTCAAACGCTTCCTAACTGGCGAGATGGACTACATTTTCTTGATGTTGGAGCAGGTTCAGCAGAATTAGCCCAAGATATTTTGGCTATTCACCCACAAAGCCAGATAACATTGTTTGATTTGCCTCTTTGTTGTACAGCGATACAAATGCAACTGACCGATTCGACTAGATTTAATGAATCCAATACCTCTCAGGCCATAAAATTTCTTCCTGGTGATATGAACACCACTCCTTTTGGTGGTCCTTATCAAATGATACTAGCTGCAATGTCCCTCTATTTTGCCACCAATCTTCAACACTGTATCAACCGGCTCTGGACATCATTGGCTCCCGGCGGAACATTGATTAGCTTTCACGAATCACTGAATCAAGCACGCACCCAACCTGAATTCCATATATTAAGCCGCCTCCCTGCCGAACTGGCAAATGGCCCGCTTTCTATCGAATCAGGTCAGATTGAAGAGGCTTTAAAAGCCAATCATCCCGCTAGTCTGGATACCCAACAAATCCCAACTCCATTTGGAGAAATGACGTTAATTATCGCCCATAAACTCACTTGACGATCAGACAAGGAAACACGAATAATGCTATTAAGTATGGATTTTATCCGCCAGTCGATCATCGGAGAATGCTGGCCCATTAAAACCCCATTTGGTATCAAGCCATTGGTCTATGCAGATTATACGGCTTCCGGACGACCCCTTTGTTTTATCGAGCAATTTATTCAGCAACAAGTCATGCCCTTCTACGGAAACACACATACCGAAACCTCAATCACCGGACTCCAAACAACATTTCTGCGTGAACAAAGCCGTCACATAATTCGTCAAGCACTAAACGCCACCCAAGATCATCACATTATTTTCACAGGTTCAGGAGCAACCAGTGCTATTAACCTCTTTATTCATATGCTGAATATTCCCCACTATCAGGAGCAAAAACCTGTCGTTTTCATAGGTGGCTATGAACATCACTCCAATGATCTGCCTTGGCGGGAAGCTGATGTAGAATTGGTTCGTATCCCGCTCACTCAAGAAGGTATATTGGATCAAGAAGAGCTAAAAGCGCAGCTCGTCAAATACCAACATATTTATCTCAAAGTCGGTTCGTTCTCTGCCGCTTCGAATGTCACAGGGATTAAAACCGATATCGCTGGAATCTCCACCCTGCTCAAAACCTTTGGCGCGCTCTCATGTTGGGATTTCGCAGCCGCAGCACCCTATATGTCCATTGACTTACAAGCAATTCCCATGGATGCCGTATTTATTTCACCTCATAAATTTCTAGGTGGTCCTGGTACACCTGGTCTGCTGGTGATCAAAAATAACTGTTTTAGTCAGACCGTTCCTAGCCTTAACGGCGGTGGCACAGTATCATATGTAAATGAATCGACCCATCAGTATGTCAACAATATCGAACGTCGTGAGGAAGGTGGTACTCCTGCTATCATTGAATCGATTCGTGCAGGGCTGGTATTTAAAATTCAGCAACAGATTGGCCTAGATTACATTGAAAAACGGGAACAAGATCTGGTTGAACAGGCATTTTCATACTGGCGAGATCTCCCCAATTTCGAGCTAATGGGCAATCCTTCCCTTCCCAGACTAGCCATCTTCTCATTTAATATTAAAGGGCTACACTATGGTATGGTTGTTGCCATGTTAAATGACTTGTTCGGAATTCAGACCAGAGGCGGTTGTTCCTGTGCTGGACCGTATGCCCACCAATTACTGGGCATCAGCCAAGACGATAGCCAGAATATCCAGGAAAAATTGGCACAGGGAAATAACCTTGCCCGTCCGGGCTGGGTACGACTAAATCTGCACTATCTACTGGACCAGCCTACAATTGATTACATTCTAGAAGCCGTTTCACTCATCGCCCGCTATGGACAGCAACTAGCAAGCCAATATCATTATCACAATGATAAAGGTGTTTGGTTATACCAAAACTACCAGCCTCAGTTGACAGTTTCTCTTGATCATCCAGATATCTTTCATCAACAACAGGAGAAAAGTATCCGTCCGGAATCTCTTGACGAATCAATGAAATCAGCTAAGTCCCTTCTGTTGAAGCTTAAGTTAGCCTGAATCCTAGATAAGAAATTGACGGGAAGCCTGTTTCAGGCGCTAAGTTTTGGTGAACACCAAAAACAGTTCCGGGGAGGTGTGAAGCGCAACAAGATGATACAGATATAGAGCAAATTATCGAAATGGTTCTGGAAATTAGAAATTTGTAACAGTACAAACTACCAGAGCCGTCTATTTAAACAGTAAACAGTTAGGTTATGAAGTTTTCTTGAATACCAGTAGATTTTACTTGCATGATTTACGTCAGTTGCATGGTGATGTGCTGTACTCGGTTGAGATGGTTATGTTTCTAATAGTTAGAAGTTGAGATTAACTACGACCTTTTTATTGGTGAAGCATGGCTAAAATTGACGTTTATTATCACAAATCAGAAAAGGTAAAAGGGCACGGTAAAGGAAATAGCGGTCATCCCCGTAATCACGGTTATGCCTGCCATAAGGCATTCCAATTGAAGTACACTTATCAAGCCTGAAATCCCGGAGTGAAAGAACAACTTGTTGATATTGAAATGAATAACGCCGATATTCGCGATACCGCTCGTGTGTTGAAGATAGGCGTAAACACGGTCATTCGCACATTAAAAATCTCATCCCGAAAAACGTGACCAAGCTCGCCCTTGAAGGGATTACTCTCCAACTTATCGGTGAAATTGATGAACAAGGTTTTTTTGTTCGTACAAGAAAAAAGAAAAATCAGCGTGGGTTTTAGTATGCATGGGAATCTCACCTAAAGCGGATTGTTACTTATGTCTTTGGTGTCGCAGCAGAGAAACCTTATGCAAACTCCTCGCGTTATTAGCGCCTTTTAGTATCTGGTTCAACTGTACGGATGACTACGCCGCTTACAGAATACTAACGGAAGAATGATATCTTGTTGAAAAAACGTTTATACAACGTATAGAAAGGGCCAATTTAGCCTATCGTATCCGAGTAAAAAGGCTGAACCGAAAAACGATCGGTTATTCCAAATCGGAAGAAATGTACGATAAAATGATAGGGATTTTCATCGAGCGTGAATAATATTAATTATTAATCATCTGACTATTAGACACATAACCAAAAACCAAAAAACCCGCCGAGAGAGCGGGTTTTTTATCACTACAAGCTTAACTGCTCAGGCTATCGCCTTCATCGCCATTGTAAGCTTTAGCAAAGTTATCAGCTATTAAATCACACGAACATTAACAGCAGATGGGCCTTTAGCACCACTCTCAATGGAGAATTCTACTTTTTGCCCTTCGTCCAAGGTTTTAAAATCGTTACTTTGGATCGCTGAGAAATGTACGAATACATCTTTGCTGCCATCTTCCGGAGAGATAAAACCAAAACCTTTACCAGCGTCAAACCATTTTACTAAACCAGTCATTTTATTAGACATAGATACTTCCTTTAATTTTGAGCCACTCAATGTGGCGAACATGGCCTGTTTTTCAGAGATTTACTTATTGGGCACTTAGGAGGAGGCTCATGAAGAAGGATATCTATGGATAACGCTTGAACTGAGGACTGCTTTACTAAAACTGCTTTCATAAGGTCTGTGTTCCAAACCGATGAACTATAATACTCATGTAATGATCTATTTAGCAAGCATTATTTTTTTCGTTTATACATCGCCATGCTTTTTCGGTGACGACATTGCAATTGCACTGGGCACGGCGCTTACTGATGTAGTCAATAAAGATTGGTCACTATATAAGAGTTTTCCCAAAACAATCTTTCTGATTCATTCGGTGTCAACACATTGTTATACCAATGAGGACGAAGCTGACTGTAATAGATAGTGATATAACTTGTGATTGACTGATACGCGTCCCCAAAGCTTTGATACAGCCCAGCTCATCAGAACGATTTGCTTGCCCTGCGGCGAGTTGATTTATGACCAAACCGCCTTATAAAATACTGAGATTCAGGTAAATGACTAAAGTCACTGCTAAAAGTCACAACACTGATATCTCCCTTATTTTTTCTATGGCCTCAGATGTTCCACAAAGTCTATAAATAGTCTCAACCACTTTTCTGCAAGAATATTCTGATGGCACGTTGTCATCAGGTGAATCAGGCCAAATCCGGTCCTGCTATATTTAACTCACGCAAAGATAAATACCGTTTGATTAAGGATATTGAAGAAAATAATGGGAAGAAAATGATTATCAAGTCATTGCCTAATTCATTTTATAATGCAGAGTTAAATAACTTGTTATCACTAACTTTCCGCAAGCAACTTATTTTTTCGGGTTTCATGAGTCATATGTAAGTTACTACCACTGCTATCAAAGCATTAGAGCTAGAATATAAAAATTTTGTCGACACTGAATGATCGGCATGCAACTTTGATCAATTATTCTGATGCTATTAGTTCATCATTTTAAATCAGTGGATATTTCAAACCATTTAATCGAAATAGTAGCAGCTGCGTTCTAAAATATCAGACTAATCTTCTACAAAATATGGGTACACTTTAATGCGGTTTGTGCCTGTTCAATCAGGTGAATTTTACTGGCGCTTTCATCTTTTTCAGTAGCACGGTGATATTCAGAGATAACTAAAAAAACAGTATGAATAGTAGAATGATAATGGAACACAAACGTATTTCATTGAGTATCCGGAGCGGTTTATGACAACTAATCAACTACATAAAATAAGTTATTAATCAATATGATAGATATAAAAATTCAGTTCATAATTAATCTATTATTAATTATAGATTCTTATAGATTATGAAAGATACTCAGATAAGAAGTACGCAATATAAAATGAAATATCAGACATGGATAAATTATGGGATATTTACAATGACCTTAACATAGCAAACACATAGAGGGTAATAATATGACAAATCATATGACAAATATCTTGGAAATGCTCGTCAAGGCAAATTTACCATCAGTGGCTAATAACAATGATATGGTATCAGTCACAAATGTTCGTGTCGTCACTGGGCAAGATGGGGTTAAATATATACTAGCTGACGTACAAAACAATACAGACCAGAAACTTGATTACGTGTTTGTCCATTTCAAACTTTACCAAGGAGATGTTTTATCTGGCATATCTATCTCTTATATAATAAATTTTGGCCCTAAGGGGAAATGGAAAATAGACTCGGCAGTAGAGCCTTCTATAAAATTTGACTCTGTTAAACTCGGAGCAATAAACATTTATACTCAATAAGCTTGAAGATGCATGGATATGGTTTTTTATCATATTGATTAATAATGATTTAAAACCAATTTAAACCAGCATTTGAAGTGAAATAAGTATATCAACAATCATCACTGAGCGCTGCTCACACGATTCGTCTGCTGACGACCGAAGGCAAAACAAAAAACATGTTTTGCCTTCCATAGTTCAGTGTCGTTTTTTCAAAGTTACTTTTTAAACTTTGATGCTGTTGCACCCGTATTTCTTTATAGCGCCCTTCACACACAACATGTAAATGGCGGTGTTGAAGAAGAAGAGAGATATCAATGTACTGAAGATCCCTATAAAAAATGCGCTCAAAATGATTAATGACGCTCCTGCTCAGATATTATTAAATCTATTCCTACTGCCTATTTATACTATCAGCACTGAAATAATCAATGAATTATCCGTGTCTTAAATATCAATATAAATTCATCTGATGACAGAATGGATTTCATTTTAAATCCATTTATTTTAGGCTCGCGTTTCACGCTAATTTACGATAGCATCTTCGCCCTTTTTAAAATTTTCCACGATTGAGGATGAGGAAATCTATGTTCATCGGTTTTGACTATGGCACATCAAATTGCGCAGTAGCAGAAATGATCGGGGATACGCCACGACTGATTGCTATCGAAAATGATAATTTTTACATGCCTTCAGCGCTGGCCGCACCGACTCGAGAATCTGTTTCTGAACATTTATTTCGTCATTGGAATATCAGCCCAAGTAATCAAACGGGTGAACAACTTCTTCGTGGCGCAATTGCTGTAAATCGTGAAGAAGGCATTGAGCTTTTGCCAGATGATATCGTATTTGGACAAGAAGCACTGGCGCGATATTTAGAAGATCCTCAAGATGTTTACTACGTAAAATCACCAAAATCCTTTCTGGGCGCGATGGGATTAAGAGATATCCAAATCAGCTTTTTTGAGGATCTGGTTTGCGCCATGATGGCAAATATCAAGAAACAGGTCGAAGCCAATAAACAACAGTCTGTTGAAGATGTTGTGATTGGCCGTCCAATCAATTTTCATGGCCGTGGTGGTGACAAATCTAACCAACAAGCTGAGAAAATTTTACTTGATGCCGCAAAACGAGCTGGGTTTCGCAATATTGAGTTCCAGTTTGAGCCAGTAGCCGCTGGTTTGGAATATGAGGCCACTCTGACAGAAGATAAAACGGTATTGATCGTCGATATTGGCGGCGGAACAACAGACTGTTCCCTTATCCAGATGGGACCCAACTGGAGAGGAAAATCTGAGCGCAGCGATAGCTTGCTGGCGCATACCGGTCAGCGCATCGGCGGGAATGATTTAGATATTAATCTGACCTTCAAACAACTCATGCATCCTTTTGGACTAGGAAGCAAAGTGGCCTCGGGTATTGATATGCCACTGACTCAATTTTGGAATCCTATTGCCATCAACGATGTGCAGGCTCAGAAAGAGTTCTATTCTCGCCAGAATTTGGCGGCATTAAAATCTTTGCATAGAGATGCTCAAGAGCCAGAAAAATTAGCCCGATTATTGAAGGTATACCAAGACACATTAGGATACAGCTTGGTTCGAAGTGCAGAAGAGGCCAAAATCGCCCTTTCGGTGCGGTCTGAGCATTGCGTTAAATTGAATTTATTGTCAGAAAATATTGAATTGAATATTCAGCGCGACCAGATGATTGCGGCGATCGAATCCACTAAAATTAAAATGGCGAAATTGGTTAGTGAAGCAGTGGCACAGGGAGGAACTCAACCAGATGTGATCTTTATGACTGGCGGTTCTGCGAGTTCACCTATTCTCCGTCAGGCTGTTGAACAGGAGTTACCGGGCATCCCGCTGGTAGGGGGGAACTACTTTGGCTCAGTGACTACGGGTTTAGCCCGCTGGGCAAATATTTGCTTCTCTTAATAAGCCAAAAGCAGACTCAATAAAATAGTGTCTGCTTTTTATTATTTAATTACATTTTTATCATGTTGCTCATTCATAAAAAAACAGTCAATTCCTTTCTAAAATAAATAAATATTGAATCCAATCGTTATCAATAATTATCACAAGAAAATAAATCATTACGAAATAATTTTTTTATTTCATGATGAAAAATGGAACAGTTACCATTAAAAATATCAGAAAGATGGATATAAACATCCACGTTGAAGCCCAAAGTAAATTATAATTCATGCCAAAACTATTGAACATTATTTGAACCCTCACCAATTATAAGTGAGCTGTAACCATCACTGATTTTTCAGCAATTATTATCATGCTCTGCCATAGAAAGTTATATAACATGTCCTCATACCAGATGGATTGGATATTATGACTATGATTAGACAGCGATTGAATGCACTTCTTCATTATATTGATGACAATATCGATACCAATATGGATGGAGAAAGTTTGAGTAATGTTGTGGTTTGTTCTAAGTATCACTTTCACAGATTATTTTCTGCAAATTATGGCATCGGCGTGGCTGCATACATCAGGCAACTTCGTTTGAAAAAAGCAGTTTATGAGCTGGCGTATAGCGATAATTCAGTTATAGACATTGCTCTTACATGTGGCTATGAGAGTCCAGAAGCATTCTCCCGAGCATTCAAAAGTGTTATTGGGCAAAGTCCTATTGAGTTCAGAAAAAAACCTGATTGGTCTATCTGGTATAACCAACACAAGATTATAAATAATATTAGGACTCAAGCTATGAATGAGAAATTAACCGATATTGAAGTAAACATTGTTAATTTTCCAGAAACCTCAGTGGCAGTTATGGAGCACAAAGGTTTTCCATCTGAAATTGGCAGTACAATCAAAGAATTCATAGAATGGAGAAAAAATAACAAGTTACCACCTGAGAAAAACAAAACGTTTAATCTCGTTTATGCAGATCCCGAAAAAGTTGAATCCGAGGAATATCAATTTGATTTATGCGTGGAAATATCCTCATCGTTTGTGATTCAACATCCCAAAATTATCCGTAAAATTATTCCAGCAGGAAAATGTGCCTATATAAGACATATTGGCCCAGATGATGAAATAACCAGCATCGCCAATTATCTATATACAAATTGGTTATCAGAAAACAATCAAGAAATACGGGACTTTCCACTCTTTTTTGAGCGGGTAAAATTGTTCCCAACCGTGCCTGAAGCCGAAACCGTAACAGATATCTACCTGCCTATAATGTAAAAAAACTTCAACTTGCGGCAGTACTACTTATGTTATGCCGCAGATTGAAATCCATCTAACGATCAGCATATTTCGCTGCATATTCCTTGCTGTTAACCCACTGGTGATCTTGTTCCCACGTAAATAACCATTTACGTGTCGGGCCAGCCATAACATTTAAGTAATAGCTATCATATCCCGCAATGGTGGCAACAGGATGATACCCTTTCGGTACTATCACAACATCTTTGTTATAGACCGCCATCGTTTCATCCAGCGAGCGGTCGTCAGTATAGACCCGCTGTACACAAAAGCCCTGTGATGGATTCAAGCGGTGGTAATAAGTCTCTTCTAAATAGGTTTCTTGTGGTTCATTGTCAGTATCATGCTTATGGCTAGGATAAGAGCTGGTACAGCCCTCATCCGTATAGACTTCAACAACCAGTAAACTATCCGCTGGTTGGTCATCTGACAGGATGTTATGGACATAACGTCGATTATTACCAGTGCCACGCTGTTCTGCGCCAATATCCTGCGGGGCAATTAAACGAGTAGGATAGTTTCCTTTACTTTTAGCCTGACACACAGCCAGTTCAAGGTGAGTTTCGGCGATAATTTCCATCAGTTCATGTGATGCAACATAGACAGCGTAAGGTTTTTTACGTTCAAAGGGACTCATCCGCTCCCCAATCTGTTCAAACTGCTTTTTTGGGGTTATTACTGTGGCTTTTCCCGCTATCAACACCAGACATGTTTCATTTTCCGATGCAGGTAAAACGATAGATTCTCCCGCTTTCAGTTCGTAAACAGCAAAGTGGACATATCCCCAGTTTGCCGTTTCTGGTGTAATATGTTGTGTTCGTTTGTCCTGATCAGGCGTGTGATATTTTGATAGTAGTTCAGACATTTGGTTTCCATCTCCGCGTTTAAATTAATTCCGCTTCTTTGGCAAATCTGTACAGATTGTTATAACCCAACGTGGCATACGTCAGTGGATGGGCGACGGCAGGATCTTGTTCTGCTTCAACCACCAGCCAACTGTTATAATGATTTGATTTCAAAACCTCAAAAATAGCCGGATAATCAACGCAGCCATCTCCCGGTACAGTGAAGACGCCGCTCAATACCGCATCAAGGAAGCTGATTTTTCTATTTTTGACATCTTTTAACACATCCGGACGAATGTCTTTGCAATGCACATGATTAATGCGCTTACACCAACGCTTTGTCACTGCCAATGGATCATCTCCCGCAAAAGTCAGATGCCCGGTATCCAGCAACAAACCGACTTCTTCGCCCGTATTTTCCATCAGGTTATCGATGTCTTCCGCGCTTTCTATCACCGTTCCCATGTGGTGGTGATAAGCAATTTGGACTCCTTGTGACTGAGTATAACGCGCGAATTCCGTCAGTTTTTCCCCATATTTTTGCCACTGCTCTGCCGGAAATAGTGGACGAAAATGCA
The DNA here is from genome assembly GCF_033949345.1 of Xenorhabdus littoralis. NCBI lineage: Bacteria > Pseudomonadati > Pseudomonadota > Gammaproteobacteria > Enterobacterales > Morganellaceae > Xenorhabdus > Xenorhabdus littoralis. The sequence goes on along the minus strand of NZ_VCDP01000008.1, from coordinate 51,467 downwards.
CAGGTTTTGCCTGATCTCCATGAATACAGTGTGTTACTTCGGCAAAAACCATTACATTGGCACCCAATTCACGCAATAGAGTCAAATGTGGCTGAACGGCTGCAATTTCTTCTTCAACACTGCGTGTCAGCAGTTCGCCGGAATACCAGCCAGATACCAGCTTTAAATCATGGCCAGCCAGAATAGGTCCAAGAATCTGTGCCTGACGAGGAAATTTATTGCCCAGCTCAAAACCGACAAATCCCGCTTGTCGCCCTTCTGTCAGGCAAGTTTCCAGAGATGTTTCAGCACCCAAAGAAGGAAGATCATCATTTGTCCATGTCAGGGGATTGATGCCCAGTTGAACAGCCATAGAGGTTCTCCTGTAAGATGAAAAATAGGGAATGTTCTATTCGTTTTTATCCGTACTGCTATCCACGCTGGCGCCAGTAGCTAATCAAATTGTGGTAATTTGTTTTGATTTGCAGGATAAGAGTTTCTTCATCAATTTCGCCTGCCAGCCATTTTAATGACGGCTGCCCAAATAACGTTCGTCCGACAGCAAAACCTTTGACGATTGATTTACCCGCCGCCGCTTTGAAACTTGCTTTCAGAATTTCTTCTGGCGCGTCAAGACCAAGGATCACAACGCCACGGCAGTAGGGATCTCGTTGTTCAATCAATGATCCAATGTGATCCCAGGTCGCTGATTGCATTGGCGGCAGTTTCCACCAATCCGGTCTAATGCCAAGATTGTAAAAACGCCGGAGCGCTCGCAGGTAAAGTTCATCAGAATGAGGCATGTCTGCGGGTAAAATGACTTCCAGCAACAACTCATGACCGGATTGGCAACAAGCTGAATAGACTTCCTGTACCATTTTTTCTTGTTCCAGACGCAGGGGATGGTTATCTTCCGGATGGAAGAATACCAGACATTTCACGATATGCTCCCGTGGCCAACTGACGAGTTGAGATCCAATATTACCGTGCTCAAGGCAAAGTGGTCGGGAACCCGGTAATTCAATCGGACGTCCAATCCATAATCCCTGTCCTGTCGCGGCATTCAACACTTCCTGACCGAAACTGCTATCACACAATATGCCCGTTTTACCCTCCAAATGGGCTTCCGCGCTCACTTCCTGACAGGCTCGGAATAACAATTTTTTCAGTTGGGGGATTCGATCAAGGCTGGCACTGACCTTACGTGCCATTTCGACAAGTTGGATACGGTGATCAAATGCCATGACACACAGTTCATCCCATTGTTTGTGGCGGCTGCCAATGCGATGCAGGTGATTAAGATATGGATCTAAATCAGGGCGCGGCATTTCTGCCACACGCATCAAATAATTATCCAACTCAGATTTATCTGGCATGGCTGGCGCACAACCATGACGGGAAACGACCAGAGCCCCACAAGCATTGGCATAAGTGCAAGCCTGTTCCCAACTTTCATTATTGAGATAACCACGCAACAAGCCAGACATAAAGGCATCTCCCGCTCCCAAGACATTCAGGACTTCCACTTTGGCACCCTGTACAGTGATCCCCTCATCCAAGGTATCGGGAATGCTGGCAATAAATACTGAGCATCCCAATGATCCTCTCTTGCAAACCAATGTTGCAGCAGTCAACTCCCGCACGAGTCGCAAAGCTTCTACAGTATTCGTGGAGCCACCAGCAATGTGAAACTCCTCTTCCGTTCCTACGATCAGATCAAACTGAGAAAGTACTTCCTGTAATTGTGCTGTTACTTGTTCCGAGGTGATATAGCGAGTTTCTCCGTCACCGAGTGAAGTCAATCCCCACAAGACCGGACGATAATCGATATCGATGGCAGTTTTAACACCATTACAGCGAGCATATTTCAATGCGGTCAGCACGGCATCACGTGTTTGTGGATGAGAGAGATGGGTTCCGGTAATAGCCAGACAACGAGCGGATGCAATATAATCTTCACTGAAATCATCGCGGGTGATAGCCATATCAGCACAGTTATCACGGTAAAAGATCAGAGGGAAAGTTTCGTTATCTTTGATAGCAAGTAAAACTAAAGCTGTCAGATGTTCTTTATCGGTAATCAAATGGCTGGTATCACAGCCGACTCTTTCTAACTCTTCACGCAGGAAACGCCCCATGTGCTCATCACCGACTCTTGCCAGCATTGAGGATTTCAATCCCTGACGTGCCGTGCCATAGGCTACATTCCCCGAAGAACCGCCCAGATATTTCGAAAAACTCCCCATATCTTCCAGGCGAGAACCGATTTGCTGACCATACAAATCAACCGCAATGCGCCCCATGCAGATGACATCAAACTTTTTATTCTGCTCCATTAAATCACCTCTTACCGAACATGCTATTTTGCTGAAAGCCAGAACGTAAAAAGCTATTTTCTCTCTTTATCCTTATGTCTTTATCCTTATGTCTCTACCCTTATATGAAGCATTTATTTCATTTTCAATACAAAAGTAAATATAAATTTCAATACGTGATCCGGTAGAGATTTTTCATTAACATCATGAAAACCAATAACGTCCCTTCTATTTCTTCAACTTATTTTTCGAATGCCATGTCGATTAACGATTTCCTTCCCCATCCGATAGAAAACATAGCCCAGAATGCCCGCAACAAAGACATAATAGAGAGCCATCACATAAGCCGGCACGTTATGAGCAAGGAAGATATACATAGAGAGCACAGCTAATGTAATTAGCCATCCCATCGGTTTCACCATCGACCACGGTGTAATATCCACCTGTCCTGTATACACTTCCTGATAAGATTCGGCTGGGAAGAAATAACCAATCGTTAGCATAAAGAGAATATTGAGGACAAACAGGATGCCAACCAAATGGAAGAAATGAAGGTTGATGTCCAGAATAAAATTACCAATGATATAGGCCGACATACCAAACAGCAGCCCCAGTTTTGCCGCAATTGGGGGAACTCGTTTTGTCATCAACCCGACCAGTACCACACTCAGGATCGGCGCGTTGAAAATCCCCTGTAATTGCTGAATCAGGTAAAACAGGCCATCGGGAGCATTGGCGACAAATGGGGCAATAATCATTGTGGCCAGCGACAATCCAATTCCCAGATATTTACCCACTGTTACTGCCTGGGCTTCTGTGGCATTCGGGTTAATCCGTGGTTTATAGATATTGACGGTAAATAACGTCACGGAGGAATTCAGGCCACCGCTGAAGGTTGAGAATACTGCGCCTACGACAACCGCAGCAAAGAAGCCAACCAGAACGTTGGGGAGAACCAACTGCACTAATGCGGGATAGGCATTATCGGGATTATCTATCTGACCACTGAAGATATGGAATGCAATGATCCCCGGCAGGATAATGATGGAAGGAATGATGAGCTTAAATAAGGCGCACAGCATTACTCCTTTTTGCCCTTCTGCCAGATTTTTGGCGCTCAATGATTTCTGCACGATAGATTGGTTGGTACACCAGAAGAACATGTTAGAGACAATCAACCCCGTAAACAGCGTCGAAAATGGAACAAGTGAGTCTTCACTTCCAATAGAATTGAATTTATCCGGATGAGTCTGATAAACGTCGATCAATCCTTTCCATGCATTGCCATCCCCGACATACAACAAGGCAAAAATGGTCACCATCAAGCCACCGACAATCAAGCCAACGCCGTTAATGGTATCGGCAACCGCAATGGCTTTTATCCCGCCGAAAATTGCGTAAATCGCCCCGAGACCACCGACACCCCAAACCATGATCCAAAGTGCCGTAACTTTATCCACATGAAAAACTTGCGAAACCTGAAACAGGCTTTCCAGTGCAATGGCTCCGGTATATAACACGATGGGTAATAATGAAATCACATACATCGCCAAAAACAAAATCGATGTAATTAGTAACGTATTTTTATCAAACCGACGTCCAAGATATTCAGGGATCGTCGAAATACCCAATTTCAGATATTTTGGCAGGAAATAAATGGCAAATAATACAATCGTTAATGCCGCAATCACTTCCCAAGCCATAACAATAAAACCGGTTCTGAATGCCAAACCATTTAAACCGACCAAGTGCTCTGTAGACAGATTCATTAATAGCATAGAACTGCCGATATATATTCCAGTCAGGGAACGCCCGCCAAGAAAATAACCTTCAGTAGAAGCACTTAATTGTTTATTTCTTGTTTTGTAATAAGCAAACCCGGCGACCAGTAGAGTAAAACCAATAAAAGAAAGAAAAGCTGACATATGATCCTCCACCCTGATTAACCGCTTTCAGGCAGCAATGAGCTGACAGGACATGGCATTTATAGCTTGATTTCTTTACCTAATTTCAGAGACTCAAGAGCCTTGTCAGCAAGATACAATGCCTGCTCACCGTCAATCCCACTGGTTTCAGGTATGACTCTACCGGCCATGACATCAACAAAATGGCTCCATTCCGCGATATAGGCTTCGTGGTAGCGTTGCAAAAAGAAGTGCTCCGGTTTAGCTGCGATACAACCTTTTTCCCCCAAGAATTCAACGCTGTTTTCTTTGATATTTCCGGCGGTCAGCAAACCGTTCTCACCATGCAATTCAAGGCGCTGATCGTAGCCATAGCCTGAACGACGGCTGTTAGAAATAGTCGCCATTGCACCTGATGGAAACTTCATGACAATAAATGCAGTATCAATATCGCCCGCCAGCCCAATGGCAGGATCAACAAGATTACTGCCCTGCGCATAGATAGCACAAGGCTCTTCACCAAGAAGAAAACGCGCCATGTCAAAGTCATGAATGCTCATGTCCCTGAACATACCGCCAGATACCCGAACATATTCAGCAGGCGGAGGAGAAGGATCACGGGAAGTAATCAGCAAAGATTCCACTTTGCCGACTGTGCCGGCATTAAGCAGGTTTTTCAGACGACGAAACTGAGGATCATAACGACGATTAAACCCAACAAACAGAGGAACCTGACATGCTGCCACCGTAATAAGACACTGACGAACCCGCTCAAGATCAAGATGAACCGGTTTCTCACAGAAAATCATTTTATTGTTGCGGGCAGCCAGTTCTATTAAATCAGCGTGAGTATCCGTTGCTGACGCAATCAGGACACCATGAATATCAGGATCTGCCATCGCTTCTTCAGTGGTTTGTATTTTTGCCTGATATTTCTGTGCCAATGTTTCAGCACTTGCCAGATGAGGGTCTATCACGGAATAGAGACAAGTTTCTTTGTGATTGGCAATGTTAGCAGCGTGAACCTGCCCAATTCGCCCAGCGCCAAATAATGCAATATTGAACATGAATGCTCCTTGATACTTTGGTATCTGCTTTTGGTGTGAATAAAAATATACCAAACAAAATATTTATTTCAATTTCGTTTTATTTGGAAATTTTATTTTTTTCGAGCCAGCTCATATAACTTTCATTCGAACACTCATTTTCCCGATCATTTTCTTTATGACTCCGGGCTTCCTTTACTAACTTATAAGTAAATTTAATAATCACATCCCGATTACAGCACCTATTCATATTAAAACCGCAGGTGATAGTTCTACGTCAACGAACGTCTAAAAAGCCCATTGTCATCGTCATCGCTCACTAAAGGAAAAAAGAAGATATGAGCATCATCCGTTTTAGGGTATGCCTTGGCACAAGCGGTACTTGAATGGGGAGATATTGCTGTGTTATCCGGTTTCGGTCTGGCTTAGTTAGTTCAGATACTTGGAGAAAATTGTATAGTTTATAATGGCTATTATCTGTATTACACCAGACGTCTGCGATATCGGCTAATACTGGCGCACCTTTTTCTCTACATATTCCCTTATTTTCTCTGCCGATGCGGTAATCGCAGGATTATCAGCAAATTGTGCCGTTCCTGTTCTCCACCATGATTCATAATCATGAGTCATGGTTTTCGGCAGAACTTTAATGTCGATTAAAGTCGCACGTGGTTGCTTTTGCGCATCCAACAAGGCTGCTATCAATTGTTGTTCATCATGCACCCGATAACTCTTGCAACCGTAACTTTCCGCGTTTTTGGCGAAATCTACCGATATCAATGCCCCATCCAGTTGCCCATTCCGCTGGTTGCGATAACGGTTTTCTGTAACAAAACTGCCCATGCCTTGGCTCATCTGTAGGTTGTTGATGCAACCAAATCCTGCATTATCAAACAGTAATACAGTGACTTTGATATTTTCCTGAATGGCCGTTTGTAATTCGCTGTTCAGCATCAGATACGAACCATCACCCACCATGGCGTAAACAGGCTGCTCCGGGCAGGCGAGTTTGGCTCCCAGTGAAGCCGCGATTTCATATCCCATGCAGGAATAGCCATATTCAAGATGGTAAGTATCGGGGACTTTAGGTTGCCAAAGCCGTTGTAAATCCCCCGGTAGAGAACCCGAAGCCCCAACAATAATGGCGTTTGGTTCCAAATACTGATCCATCAACCCAAGCACACGTGTTTGAGTCAGGTTGGTCTGCAATGTCCCGCTGTATTCACTTAATTTGTCGTCCAGATGCCCGGCAATCTCTGGCTTGAATCCGGCTTGATATTGAATGAAAAACAACCGTTCTACCTCTTGCTGCCAAGTTGCTTTAGCCTGTGCTATTTCCTGCTGCCATCCTGAACGCCATGCTGTTTTAGCCAGTTCATGTGCAATGGCATTCAACCCGTCACGGGCATCCGCCAATACACCCACGGCATCCAATTTAACCGCATCAAATTCCGCCACATTGATGGCAAGGAATTCCACTTCCGGGTGCTGGAATAGCGACTTTGAGGCTGTGGTAAAATCGCTGAAACGCGTTCCTACACCGATAATTAAATCGGCTTCTTTGGCAAGCAGATTAGCCGCCAGACACCCTGTCGTGCCTATTCCACCGCAATTCAGCGGATGGCCTGCCACAATCGCACTTTTCCCTGCCTGTGTTTCGGCAAAGGGAATATTGAATATTTCAGCAAACTGGCGAAAAGCATCATGTGCTTCTGAATAACGCACGCCACCACCACAAATCATCAGCGGCTTTTTCTTGCGCTGAATCAACGTCAATGCATCCTGAATTCGGGCTAAAGAAGCGGGACGACGCTCAATTTTATGAACGCGTTTTTGGAAGAAGTAATCAGGATAATCCCACACTTCTCCCTGCACATCTTGCGGAAGACAGATAGTGACAGCGCCGGTATCTGCCGGATCAGTCAATACCCGCATCGCGTTAATCATGGCTGTCATCAGTTGCTCTGGTCTGGAAATACGATCCCAGTAACGGGATACCGGACGGAAGCAATCATTGGTACTGATGGTGCCATCACTATATTGCTCAACCTGCTGCAAAACAGGATCAGGTTGCCGGCAAGCAAAGGTATCTCCCGGTAATAACAGTAATGGAATACGGTTCGCCGTTGCGGTCGCGGCAGCCGTTACCATATTGGCAGCTCCCGGCCCGATCGAAGAAGTCACGGCAAAAATCTGCCGACGCTTTTTCTGCTTGGCAAAGCCCGTTGCTATATGTGCCATTCCCTGTTCATTACAGCCTTGATATACACGCAGGTGCCCGGGCTGTTGTTCCAATGCCTGCCCTAATCCAACCACATTGCCGTGACCAAATATCGTGAAGATGCCCCGAATAAAAGGATACTCTTTTCCGTCAACATGAATATGTTGCTGGTTGAGAAATTTGACCAAGGCCTGAGCCATTGTCATTTTTTGCGTATTTATTGATCTCGTATTTATTGATCTATCGTTCATAGCAATAGCTACTCCATTGTTGGCATGACAAAGTGGCTGTCATGATGGTCCAGACGCACACTGGCGGGCCAACGGCGGGTGATGGTTTTCATGCGAGTATAGAAGCAGACGCCATCATTGCCATGATAGATAAAGTGCGATCACTTTGGCTATCAATGAGTTGCCTGCCAATAAAATTTTTAATCTGTTCCATTCTGAGCCTCTCTGAATACAATTAGATTGAATCAATCAGCATTGAATCACGATGCCACAGATGTATGAAATATACATTTCATTTTTAACAGGAGTTGAAATACACTTTAATTAATGTGATCAACACGCTATTTTTATGCAATTACATTCATTACACAGCGACAACTTGCGAGCATCTTTGCCTGCATCAAGCATAATTGCCTGATGATGAATAACTTATCCATTTCATTACAATTTCTTTATGGAGACATTATGTCTGCTGCGTCTAACCTGAATGAATTTCAAGAACAAGTACGCTCACGTTACAGTGAATTAAGTAAACGACTACAGCAAGTTGCCAGATATGTACTGGATAATACGAACAGTGTTGCATTTGATACTGTTGCTGTTATCGCAAAAGAGGCGGATGTTCCACCTTCCACATTAATCCGTTTTGCTAATGCCTTTGATTTCAGTGGATTCAATGAAATGAAACAATTGTTTCGCATGAATCTGGTGGAAGAAACAGCCAGCTATGCTGATCGGGCACGACTGTTTAAAGAGCTGGATAGTGAGCATTACATACCGGAAGAGCCGCAGCATATTTTGCAGGAATTTGCCCATTCGAATGCGCAGGCAATGCAACAGCTCGCTGCCCGTACATCAGCAGAAGATTTGAATAATGCGGTAAATTTACTGGCGGATGCGCACAATATTTACATTATTGGGCTGCGCCGATCTTTCAGTGTCGCATCATACCTTGCTTATGCTCTCAGTCATCTGGAATGCCGCCCTCTGCTGGTGGATGGTTTAGGCGGTATGTTTCGTGAGCAAATGAATATGATCAACGCCAAAGATGTCGTGATCTCCATCAGTTTTACACCGTATGCCGAAGAAACTGTGATGGTCAGCGAACAAGCGACAAAGGCTGGAGCAAAACAAATTGTGATTACCGATAGCCAAATTAGTCCACTGGCCAGTTTCAGTGATATTTGTTTTGTGGTGAAAGAAGCACAAGTTGATGCGTTCCGTTCTCAGTCGGCAACGTTGTGTCTGGTACAATCATTAGCGGTGGCATTGGCTTATCGGCAGGGCAATACCCATTAATGATATATGCTGTGTTTTTTGGTCATTAATGATTTCTTACTTTCCTGCCACGACTCATATTCGCTCAGAACACAATATTCTTGCTTTTGAGCGAATCATTTTCCTGTAATCACTCTCCCTGAATAACAACTTCTTACAGCCTATCGATCACCTTCAACACCTTAAAAATCTGAGCCACTATACTGACGCATAAGCGCCTTATCGCATCAAGCAGACAGACTCCGTTTGTCCGAAATCGCGTTCTCCCCTGTCACTGGAACAAGCTTCAGAAAAATTCGAACAAGATCGTCAACAATTAAATAGCTCAAAACCAGAAAAACACAGTAATCCGGCATCTGATTTGATACGGGAATGTTATCTACAGGCAACCGGACGAGCACAATCTGCTGTGATATCAGGCGTTCAAGCTTATGTGCTGAATGATCAATTACAGTTAGTGCCAATGGGGGTAAATGGTGAACTTTATCTCGCAGGACCAGAACTGAACAACGGATATTTGGAGCAATCAGGATTGACAACAACGCATCTTATTGCCAATCCATTGACTCAACATACTAAAGATAAATGGCTCTATCGTACTGGTAAACAAGTGCGCTGGCTGCCGAATGGGGAACTGGAATATCTGGGATTCAAAGATCTGCAAGTTAGTAAGAATAGCGATTTAACCCATTGCCTATAAAGCCATTATTTGTAAAAGTCATTATTTGTAAAAGTCATTACCCGTAAACACTATTTTCTATAAAACAACAGCGTGACCATTATGCTTATCAGGCATATTGATCACGACAACCCATTACTGAATCAAGCGGCATAATTATCGCAAATCATCTGCCGCAGCACTATTCAAAATCTTTAAAAGTCGGGCCTTGGAAGTAAATGGCTTTAATATGGCAACTGCGGGGTTGAGTGATAACAAACCGTAGGGTTTCCCACACCGAACGAGCATTAAGCATGTGCTCTCCCATTTTTTGATGGTCATCCAGCACTTCATCAAATCCGTTGGTTTGAAAATCAGGCGGATACAGCCCGGTGACACGAATATTTTCTTTGCTCAAGTGATGGGCTAAGTTCTGACTAAAACCACTCATGGCATGTTTGGCGGCGAAGAAGGCCGGATGAGCAACGGATTCGTTAAATTGAGGAGTGCCACAAACTGACACCATTGCAACGATATCAGCACCTTGTGACTGACGCAGGCTCGGTAATAATGCTTTGGTCAGCAAGATAGAACCCGTTACGCCTGAATTCACTGTACTGACGATATCAGCATCGCTGTCATTTTCACCCAAGTATCCTTCCAGCCATTGAGCTGCACTCAAGATCAAAATATCAATAGGCTGCTTGTCTTGCAGTAATTGATTGGCAAAATGACTGACGGATTGAGTATCACTCATATCACATTGATAGCCTCGTGCCAGACCGCCTTCACTGCGAATAATTTCACATGTCGCTTCAGCACTGGCTAATTGGCGGGCACAAAGATCAACTTGTGCTCCTTCACGTGCCAGCCAGACAGAAACCGCTTGTCCAAAATCGCGACCACCGCCAGTGACTACAATGCGTTTACCTTTCAACTTACTCGAGCCGTTAACTTCATTAAACATCATGTTGGCTTTCCTTATATCAGTTATAAAAAGTTATAAAGCTGGATGAGGAGCAGCCATCATACGTGAAAATTCCTACTGTTTTTATCTTATTGTGTCAAAAATTGAGCATATTTAAAACATAAATCCAGAATATAGCCTTTGTATTCCTGGCAATATTTAATAAATAAATAGTTTAATTAAAATAAAAAAATATACATTTTATTTATTAAATAAGTAAATTTAAATAATAATGGTTACATTGAATTAACCTGAAAATAAAATAATCTATAATAATGACGAGATACTAATAAAGTCATTAATACATTAAGAAATAAAAAAGAACATGAACACTTCAATTTTTCTACTAATAATAGGCTATTCGCTTAGTTTAGAATAAACTAAAATCCCCCCGACAAAAAAAGAAAAACCGCCGTAATATACTGCAATAATAGCCTTATGCAGTTCATTATGGCGGCCTTTGCGTTATTATTGATAAAACAATCAATTAATATATTAATAAAACCTATGCAATCTACTGTTTATTTTCTGCATCCGAATCTTTTTGAGAATGTTTTCCAATAGCAATAAGTTCATCCAACAACCCTAAAAGTTGAGTCATTTTTTCTGGAGAAAAAGCATCCTCTATCGCCTTATAACCTGCTTCGATTTTTCCTTTTGCCTGCTCGTAAAGTTCTTGCCCCTCTGGTGTCAAAGAAACATACAATTTACGCTGATCATTCATGGGCTTCAGGCGGAAGATAAGTCGATCACGCTCCATGCGTGTCAAAATACCCGTCAGGCTTGGACGTAAAATACAGGTGAGACAAGCAAGGTCATGAAAATCAATAGAACGGCTGCTCGCAAGTACTCGAATAATACGCCATTGTTGTTCTGTTAAATTATAGCTCTTCAAAATAGGGCGAAAAAAAACCATCGTGGTTTCTCTCGCTTGAAGTAATGCTATTGTCAGGGATTCATGCATAAGTAAAGGTGACTCTTTAGTTAATCGCTAGCCATTATCTATAAGTGTAACGTGAATGCTATTTATTATAGATAACATAAACACCAAAAAGACTAACACGCTCATAATTATCTACAAAGGGAAAAGACTTCAATATTAACAAATAAATAAAGTCAGTTCGTCATAGAAAAGTTAAATTAAAGTTAATACACACACCAAATGACCCTAATTAAAAATATAACAACTTGATCTTTATGTGGTAAAAATAGTCACAAAATGAGCAATGTTACATAGATCACAATTAAAATTAACAATCAATTTAACATATTGAATATTATCAATAGATGATTTATTAATATGTTAACAATGATCTTGCGATACCCGCTCAAGTTTCAAGGAGTTGTCAATGAAAGGCACTGTCTTTGCCGTCGCCCTCAACCACAATAGCCAGCTCGATTGCTGGCGTGAGACGTTTCACGAAGTACCCTATAAAACACCCCCGAAAACTCCAATTTGGTTTATCAAACCCCGCAATACCGTAATTGGTTCAGGGGATGTGATCCCTCATCCCATTGGGGAAACAGTACAAAGCGGTGCAACTTTAGCGTTGTTTATAGGAAAAACTGCACGCAACGTGTCTGCCCAGAACGCCAATCAGTATATTGCTGGCTATGCATTGGCAAATGAGGTCAGCCTGCCAGAAACATCATTTTACCGCCCCGCCATTAAAGAAAAATGCCGGGATGGTTTTTGTCCGCTAGGTCAAATGGTTAATGTAAAAACAGTGGAATCACTCGATATTGTGACTGAGATCAATGGACAGGTAGCTGATTGCTGGTCAACCAAAGATCTTGTCCGGTCAGCACCAGAGCTAGTCGCTGCACTAAGCGAATTTGCCACATTAACAGAAGGTGACGTTATTTTGCTGGGGACTCCTCACCAACGCGTCACTCTCCATCCCGGCGATAAAATTACAGTCAAAGCCGACGGTTTCCCTAACCTGGAAAATACGATTGTACTGGCAGGAGATCAGGCATGAAATGCGCCAAAATTCATTATCAGGGCCAGGATTTGAATGCCACCGTTGATGAGCATGAAAATCTCCGCCTACCCGATGGAAATACTGTCAGCAGTAAAGATGTTTTGTGGCTTCCTCCTGCTAACGGAACGCTGTTCGCATTGGGGCTGAATTATGCCGACCACGCAACAGAACTCGAGTTTAAGCCGCCGGAAGAACCTTTGGTATTCATCAAGGCAGCCAACAGCTTAACGGGGCATCGTCAGGTTTCTGTGCGTCCGGATAATGTGGAATACATGCATTATGAAGCAGAGTTGGTGGCGGTTATTGGCAAAACCGCCCACAAAGTTGCCAGAGAACACGCCATGGATTACGTTGCGGGCTATACCGTTTGTAATGATTACGCCATCCGTGATTATCTGGAGAATTATTATCGCCCCAATCTGCGTGTAAAAAGCCGTGATACTCTCACTCCCATCGGCCCTTGGATCGTGGATAAAAGTCAGATTGCAGATCCCCATAATCTGAGCTTAAAGACATGGGTGAATGGTGAATTACGTCAACAAGGTACAACTGCCGATTTAATCTTCGATATCCCTTTCCTGATTGCCTATCTCAGTGATTTCATGACATTACAACCCGGTGACATGATCGCCACAGGTACACCAAAAGGGCTATCAAATGTCGTTCCGGGAGATGAAGTCATCGTAGAAGTCGAAGGTGTTGGACGTCTGGTAAATCATATTGTCAGCCAGCAAGAATATGAGGAGAGTTTATCATGACCACGATTAATCATTGGATCAACGGCAAGAGTGTCGGCAGCAAAAACTATTTTAAAACGACGGATCCTGCAACGGGAGAAGAGCTGGCTGAAGTTGCATCAGGAGGACAGGAAGAGATCGATCTGGCTGTTGCTGCCGCTAAAGAAGCTTTTCCAAAATGGGCAAATACGCCGATGAAAGAGCGCGCCCGCCTGATGCGTCGTTTGGGTGAGTTAATCGACCAAAATGTTTCCGATATTTCTGCGATGGAAACCAAGGATACGGGGCTTCCCATCCACCAGACGCAAAATGTATTGATCCCACGGGCTTCCCAGAATTTCAATTTCTTTGCCGAAATCTGTCAGCAGATGAACGGACGTACCTATCCCGTAGATGACAAGATGCTCAACTATACGTTGATCCAGCCTAGCGGGGTTTGTGCGCTGATCTCACCGTGGAACGTACCTTTCATGACGGCAACGTGGAAAGTCGCGCCCTGTCTGGCGTTGGGCAACACTGCCATTTTGAAAATGTCCGAACTTTCCCCACTGACAGCCAACCGTCTGGGAGAACTGGCTCTGGAAGCGGGTATTCCGGCTGGCGTACTGAATGTGGTGCAAGGTTACGGCAATACCGCAGGCGATGCGCTGGTAAAACATCATGATGTACGCGCAATCTCTTTCACGGGTGGGACGGCAACCGGCCGCCTTATCATGCAAAATGCAGGGCTGAAAAAATACTCCATGGAATTGGGTGGGAAATCCCCCGTTCTGATCTTTGAAGATGCGGATATTGAACGTGCTCTGGATGCCGCCCTGTTCACCATTTTCTCCCTTAATGGCGAACGCTGTACGGCAGGTTCCCGTATTTTCATTCAAGAAAGTATCTATCCCGAATTCATCAAGCGCTTTGCCGAACGCGCCAATCAGCTACGTGTCGGCGATCCTCAAGATCCCAATACCCAGATTGGCAGCCTGATCAGCCAGCAACATTGGGAAAAAGTCTCCAATTATATTCGTTTGGGGATCGAAGAAGGTGCGACGTTGCTCGCCGGAGGCCCCGATAAACCCACCGATCTGCCTGATCATGTGAAAAACGGCTATTTCTTGCGTCCTACGGTATTGGCTGATGTCGATAACCGTATGCGTGTGGCACAGGAAGAGATCTTCGGCCCTGTCGCTTGCCTCCTGCCATTCAAGAGTGAAGAAGATGGATTGCGCATGGCCAATGATGTGGAATATGGCCTGGCATCCTATATCTGGACGCAGGATGTCAGCAAAGTGCTGCGGCTGGCGCGCGGCATTGAAGCCGGTATGGTGTTCGTCAACTCCCAGAATGTCCGTGACCTGCGTCAGCCATTTGGTGGCATAAAAGCCTCCGGTGTGGGGCGTGAAGGCGGGGAATACAGTTTTGAAGTTTTTGCCGAAGTGAAAAACGTCTGTATCTCAATGGGGGATCACCCTATTCCTCGTTGGGGAGTATAAGGAGGGCTTATGGGAAAATTAGCGTTAGCAGCGAAAATTACACATGTACCTTCTATGTATCTTTCTGAATTGCCGGGCAAGCATCACGGCTGCCGACAAGGAGCCATTGACGGGCATAAAGAGATCAGCCGCCGTTGCCGTGAGATGGGGGTCGATACCATTATTGTGTTGGATACTCACTGGCTGGTTAACAGTGCCTATCACATTAACTGCTCTGACCATTTTTCCGGCATTTATACCAGCAATGAACTGCCGCATTTCATCCGCGATATGACCTATGAGTATGATGGTAATCCCGAGCTGGGCCGGATAATTGCGGAAGAAGCGCGTCAGATGGGCGTTCGGGCTCAATCACACGAGATCCAGAGCCTGAAGCTGGAATATGGCACGCTGGTGCCAATGCGCTATATGAACAGTGATCGCCATTTCAAAGTTATTTCAATTTCTGCTTTTTGTACTGTCCACGCTTTTGAAGACAGCCGCAAATTGGGGGAAGCCATTTTAAAGGCAATTGAAAAATATGATGGCACGGTTGCGGTACTGGCGAGCGGTTCGTTATCACACAGTTTCATCGAAGATCAACGCGCTGAAACAGGCATGAACAGCTATACCCGCGAGTTTGATGAACAGATGGATCGCCGCGTCGTGCAACTCTGGAAAGAAGGAAAGTTCAAAGAGTTCTGCAAAATGCTGCCTGAATATGCTCACTATTGTCGGGGAGAAGGCAATATGCACGATACCGTGATGCTGCTTGGTCTGCTCGGTTGGGATAATTATGACGGGAAAGTCGAATTTCTGACTGAGTTGTTCGCCAGTTCAGGAACGGGGCAGGTTAATGCTGTTTTCCCAACAACTGATATCTGATATCTGATATCTAATAGGAGCTTATCATGCCCCATTTTTACGCAGAATGTACCGAAAACATCCGTGAACAAGCTAATCTGCCTGAATTGTTTGCCACAGTGAATCAGGCGCTGGCAGATACAGGTATTTTCCCTGTGGGCGGTATCCGCAGCCGCGCCATTTGGTTAGATACGTGGCAGATGGCTGATGGTCAGCAAGATTATGCGTTTGTTCACATGACACTGAAAATTGGTGCCGGACGCAGTCTTGAAGATCGGCAAAAAGTCGGAGAAATGCTATTCGCCTTAATCAAGGTACATTTTGCCGATTTGATGGCGCAGCGCTATCTCGGCCTTTCTTTTACCATGGAAGAACTCGACCCCATCCTGAATTACAAGTCTAATAATGTTCATCGCCTATTTAAAGCCAAAGAATGATGATTTATACCCGTCGTCTTTCAAGTTAAGAGGAAACCATGGCAACTCATCTGAATACATCATTGCTGCGCCAACAGTCTTATATCAACGGTCAATGGATTGATGCGGAAAATAAAGCAACCTTTGCGGTGACTAATCCCGCAGACGGTTCAGTAATCGCCAATGTCAGTAATGTCAGTACCAAAGAGACACAATCTGCCATTGAAGCCGCTCAGCGTGCTCTTCCTGCATGGCGGGCACTCACCGCTAAACAACGGAGTCAAAAACTCAGGCAATGGTTTCATTTGATTATGGAAAACCAAACCGCTTTGGCTGAAATACTGAGTACAGAACAGGGTAAATCCCACAGTGAGGCAATGGGAGAAATTGCCTACGGTGCCAGTTTTATCGAGTGGTTTGCAGAAGAAGGCAAACGCGTTTACGGCGAAACCATTCCTTCCCCAATGCCGGGTCGTCGCCTCGCCACCATTAAACAGCCCATTGGTGTTGTTGCTGCGATTACTCCGTGGAATTTCCCCAATGCGATGATCACCCGTAAAATCGGGCCTGCGTTGGCGGCGGGCTGTACGGTGGTTCTGAAACCTGCGGCTGAAACCCCGCTCTCTGCACTTGCTCTGGCCGTATTGGCAGAACAGGCTGGCATTCCGGCAGGTGTACTGAATATCGTAACGGGAATCGATGCCAAAACCATTGGAGAAGTACTGACTTCAAGCCCTATCGTGCGCAAACTTTCATTCACCGGTTCTACGCGCGTCGGCAAGTTGCTCATGGCACAAAGCGCCGATACCGTGAAAAAGCTCTCGCTGGAACTGGGAGGAAATGCGCCTTTTATCGTATTTGATGACGCCGATCTTGATGCCGCAGTTGAAGGCGCAATGGCAGCAAAATTCCGTAACAGTGGACAAACTTGTGTTTGCGCCAACCGCATTCTGGTGCAAGAAAGCATTTATGATGCTTTTACGGAACGTCTGGTACAAGCGGTAAAACAGCTTCAAGTCGGACCGGCGACTAATCGTACATCGCAACAAGGGCCACTGATTAATCAAGCGGCAGTGGAAAAAGTACAGGCACATATCAGCGATGCCGTTTCCAACGGCGCACAAATTCTCACGGGAGGAAAATCTCACTCTCTGGGCGGTCTGTTCTTTGAACCAACGGTATTAGCAGATGTTACGGAGTCCATGCTGCTCGCTCAGGACGAAACATTTGGCCCGCTGGCACCTTTGTTCAAATTCCGTGATGAAGACGAAGCCATTCGCATTGCCAACAACACCGAGTTTGGTCTGGCTGCTTATTTCTATTCTCGCGATATTGGCCGGATTTACCGCGTAGCGGAAGCACTGGAAAGCGGAATGGTCGGTATCAATGAAGGTTTAATCTCCAACGAAATCGCACCATTTGGCGGAATCAAACAATCGGGACTGGGACGCGAAGGTTCACGTTACGGGATCGACGACTATCTGGAAGTGAAATATCTCTGTTTTGGGGGATTGGACTCCGGATTAGACACTAAAGGAGCTTAACACTCTATGCTACAGCAAGAAGTCGTATCACAGGTTGCACGCCGTTTACATCAGGCAGAAAAAAACCGGGAGCAGATCCGCCAAATCTCTCTGGATTACCCGGAGATAAGCATTGAGGACGCTTACGCCATTCAGCGCGAATGGGTAGAGTTGAAAATTGCAGAAGGCCGTGTTCTCAAAGGACATAAGATTGGGCTGACATCCAAAGCCATGCAAGCCAGTTCACAAATTAGTGAACCGGATTATGGTGCTCTGCTGGATGATATGTTTTTTCAGGACGGCAGTGATATTCCTTGCGAACGCTTTATTGTTCCGCGCATTGAGGTCGAGCTGGCTTTCGTGCTGGCAAAACCGTTGTGGGGACCAAACTGTACGTTGTTTGATGTTTATAACGCGACAGATTACGTCATTCCGGCGCTGGAGTTGATCGATGCCCGCTGCCACAATATCGATCCTGATACTCAGCGCCCGCGTAAAGTGTTCGATACGATTTCTGACAATGCAGCCAATGGTGCTGTCATTATGGGCGGCCGGCCGATCAAGCCGGATGAACTGGATCTGCGCTGGGTCAGCGCCTTACTCTATCGTAATGGCGTGATTGAAGAATCCGGTGTGGCAGCCGCGGTTCTCAATCATCCTGCCAATGGTGTGGCGTGGCTTGCCAATAAACTGTCTCAACATGATGTTCAGCTTGAAGCTGGTCAGATTATTCTGTCTGGCTCCTTTACCCGACCCGTTCCCGCCCGTAAAGGTGATACCTTTCACGTGGATTATGGCGTACTGGGTTCGATCAGCTGTCGCTTTGTTTAAGTTGTCCTGCTTAAAGATCCCCTGAGGTGAAATTATGGATCAGCTAACGAATAGATTTAAACACGCTCTAAAAGCCGGGCATCCGCAAATCGGATTATGGCTTGGCTTATGCAGTGGATACAGTGCAGAAATTCTGGCAGGAACAGGGTTTGATTGGTTGTTGATTGATGGCGAACATGCGCCCAACGATATTTCTACTATTCTTGCCCAATTACAGGGGATTGCCCCCTATCCAAGCCAGCCTGTGGTTCGTCCTGCATGGAATGATCCGGTGATCATCAAACAGTTATTGGATATCGGTGCTCAAACATTGTTGATCCCAATGGTTCAAAATGCAGAACAGGCGCACGAAGCTGTTCGGGCTACCCGATATCCTCCTGCGGGTATTCGGGGCGTAGGCAGCGCGTTGGCGCGGGCTTCACGTTGGAACCGTATTCCTGATTATCTCTCCCGCGCCAATGACGAAATGTGTGTGTTGGTACAGGTAGAAACTTCAGAAGCCCTGCAAAATCTGCCTGAAATAGCCGCAGTTGACGGTATTGATGGCATTTTTATCGGCCCGGCAGATCTTAGTGCGGATATGGGGCACATCAGTAATCCACAGCATCCGGAAGTCAGGGCAGCGATTGAACGGGCAATGAATCAAATCAAGGCGTCAGGCAAGGCGGCTGGCATTCTGATGACGAATGTTGATGCAGCTAAATATTACCTTGATCTGGGTGCCCTGTTTGTTGCCGTCGGCGTAGATACGATCTTACTGACGGGAGCCGCAAGCGCTCTGGCAGCGCGTTTCGACAAAATTCGGGAGGTACAAAGCACTACATCAACCCGCGTTGATTAAATTTCCATTACAGACAACACCACGGCCCATTACTCGGCATAGCAGATGTCGCGATCAACATCTGCTATATCGTTGAATTTCCAAATAACAATCGTCTAAGAACTATTTCTTAAGAAGAATAAAAAAGGAAACGGCAATGAGCATTTCATCTGACACCATACCCAAATCAGATACTCCGCCAGCATCAAACCATCCACCTCAACAACATAAAAAACTCACCGCTCAGCAGCAAAGTGTCATCAATAAATTATTCCGACGCCTGATCCCCTTTCTCTTTGTCCTGTTCGTGTTCTCTTTTCTGGATCGCATCAATATTGGTTTTGCTGGCTTGACGATGGGAAAAGATCTGGGCTTAACATCCACCATGTTTGGACTGGCAGCTACGCTGTTTTACGCCACTTATGTCATCTTCGGTATTCCCAGTAATGTGATGCTGAGTATTGTGGGTGCTCGCCGATGGATTGCTACCATTATGGTGTTATGGGGGATCGCCTCTACCGCCACCATGTTTGCTACCGGCCCGACGAGCCTGTACATCCTGCGTATGTTGGTGGGCATCGCGGAAGCGGGTTTTTTACCGGGTATTCTGGTTTACCTGACGTATTGGTTTCCGGCTTATTATCGCGCCCGTGCCAACGCACTGTTTATGATTGCCATGCCCGTAACAATGGCATTTGGCTCGCTGATTTCCGGTTATATTCTGGAAATGGACGGTACCTGGGATCTGCGTGGCTGGCAGTGGTTATTTTTGCTGGAAGGCTTCCCTTCTGTTTTGCTCGGTTTCGTTGTCTGGTTTTATCTGGATGATTCTCCGGATAAAGCCAAGTGGCTCACTCGTGAGGATAAACAGTGCCTGCAAGAGATGATAGAAAACGATAAACTTTTCCCGGCACAGACCAATGAATCCTCCCTGCAAAAAGTAAGCTTGTGGCGTGAGATTTTTACCCCGATTGTCCTGATGTATACCTTCGCTTATTTCTGCCTGACCAATACCCTGAGCGCCATTAATATCTGGACGCCGCAAATCATGCAGAGTTTCAATCAGGGCAGCAGCCACGTTGTTATCGGTATTCTGACGGCCATTCCACAGTTTTGCACAATTTTGGGCATGATTTACTGGAGCCGCCGCTCAGACCGCCTGCAAGAACGTAAAATGCACACCGCCCTGCCCTTCTTGTTTGCAGCGGCGGGCTGGATTCTGACCTCACTGACCGATAACAGCATGGTGCAATTGTTGGGGATCATCATGGCTTCCACCGGATCGTTTACAGCCATGGCGGTCTTCTGGACAACACCGGATCAATCTATCAGCTTGCGTGCCCGCGCCGTTGGGATCGCCGTGATCAACGCAACAGGAAATGTAGGCTCGGCAGTCAGCCCGCTGTTGATCGGCTGGCTGAAAGATCAAACCGGCAGTTTCAACGCAGGACTCTATTTTGTCGCGGGATTGTTGCTCATCGGTGCATTGATGGTGTTGATAATCCCGATGAAGCATTCAAGACCACGAATAACATCATAAATAACGAGAAGAAAGGAAAAATCGATGTCTGCATCCAATATGACCAAACCCATTATTGCCAATATCGATATCAGCAAGGATTATGATGAAACACAGGGTTCGGATGATGTTCACTATCAGACTTTTGGTCGTCTGGCCGCATTCTTTGGTCGTGATATGCAGGCGCATCGCCATGACAGTTTTTTCCAACTGCATTATCTGGTGACTGGACGGATTGAACTGCAACTGGATGCTCAGCGTTATTCTGTTCAGGCACCGTTGTTTATCCTGACACCACCTTCCGTTCCCCATGCTTTTTTCACCCAAGAAGATACTGACGGCCATGTACTGACGATCCGTCAGGAATTGATAACTCCACTACTCAGCTCACTTTATCCTACTCATCAGGAATTGGTTGATATTCCTGCTCTCTGTCTTTCTGTGGCGGATAAACCCGATGAGTTAGAGACGTTCAATCACTATTGGGCACTGATTGAGCGTGAATCAGTCAATCAATTTGCGGGTCGTGAGCAATCACTGGCATTTCTGGCCCAGTCCTTGTTTACTTTTTTATTGCGTAGCATTCTCCTTGAAGATCATCGTTCTGGTGGGGTGAGAGGAGAATTGAAGCTGTTCCAGCGCTTTAACCAATTGGTTGATCAACATTTTCACCAACATCTTGCCGTACCGGATTATGCGGAAAAATTAGGGATTACAGAATCGCGCCTGAAAGATATGTGCCGGCGGTTTGCCAATCGCCCACCAAAGAGGTTAATATTTGATCGGCAATTGCGGGAAGCAAAACGCCTGCTGCTGTTTAGTGATAGCCCGGTGTTTGAAATCGCCTATCAGCTCGGATTTAAAGATCCGGCTTACTTTGCCCGATTTTTTAATCGATTAGTGGGATGTTCACCGAGTGTTTGGCGAGAAAATAATTAATTTTAATTATTATAGGAGAATATAGATATGACATTGGCCAGAAATATTTTTTTGGCAAGAAAAGCCATTGATTATGTGAATATAAAAGTGGGCATGATCTCTCCTAACAAATTTAATCCCGTAACAAGAGCTAATGTATATAACAGAATACAATTTGATAATGAGTTAGCGTATATCCGCAGGGTTGTTTATAGTAAATTATATTTAACTTTAAGCGATATTTTAAACAGAACAACAGGAAATCCCATTCAACCCGCCACCTGGAATCGTGAAGCTGTCATTTGTGATCCTTGGTGCCATAAAGCCTACTCAGTACAAAACTATAGTGATAATATTCCTTTCCAAGGAGATTTACTTTTAGAGTATCGCTATGAATAATTTTTAGAAATAAGAGAGAAATAAGAGAGAAATAAGAGAGAAATAATTATGGAATCACTTCCCTATAATCTGTTTTTAGCAAGAAGAGCTATAAACTATGTAAATATTTCAGTTGGTGTTATCTCACCGAATCAATTGCCCGGGCAATCAATTGGACAACAAAATAATATGCGTAGAGCCAATAATGAATTGGATACCATACGAAAATCAATTCAAGAAAATCTAAGAGCTGTTGTTGGTAATACACACTCCAAACTCTATTATAGAAAGATGATTCTTCTAACCAGCGCAAATGCTACAGAATCTAAGCTGGGGAATTGTGGGGAAAAAGCAATAATCGCATTTTCTCATCTTAAGATGCTGGGAGTAAAGCCTCTTGATCTGTTTGATATCGATATTGATGACAGAGGAAGACAAGGCCATACAATTGTTGTCATTGGCCGAGTCGCCGGAAATGAAACAGAACCCAGTACATGGAATCATGAGTCTGTGGTTTGTGATCCTTGGAGTAATCAGGTTTATCCAAGCAGCATTTATGGCAGAAAAGCCCCCTTCATAGGCGAATTAATCTTACGCTATCGTTATGGGGAAAACATATCTCGAAATAATTGCACTATGTTATAGAAAATAACGTTATAGAAAATAAAGTCATAGAAAATAAAGATATCATAATAATAAAAACAAACAGTTGATCACATTTATACAATAAAGCTCCTGCCTTTACCGAAAAGTACCCGAAAACCTTCTAATTATCTCTTCAATAAAATCCCCAGAGTGCTTCAATCAATCAAGATAAAGAAACATTAAATTAACATTTAATCCCCATATAAATAACAAGGTCAAATAGGGGGATTATGTCAATGATGAGGTAGCCATGAAACTAGAAGATTTGCGTGCCGACCATAAACGCCCCTTTACCAGCAAAGAATATCTGAATTCACTTCAGGATGGCCGGGAAATTTATATCTACGGTGAGCGAGTAAAGGACGTCACAACACATCCGGCTTTCCGTAATGCGGCTGCCTCTATTGGTCAGTTATATGATGCCCTGCATTCTCCAGAAACCCACGATACTCTCTGCTGGAATACTGATACCGGCAATGGAGGCTACACACATAAATTCTTCCGCTTTGCCACCAGCTCAGATGATATTCGCCAACAACGCGATGCCATTGCTGAATGGTCACGCCAGAATTACGGCTGGATGGGACGCTCGCCCGATTATAAGGCCGCGTTCTGCAGTTCATTAGGCGCTTATCCTGAATATTACGGGCAATTCGCCGATAATGCCCGTCTCTGGTATAAACGTATTCAGGAAAGTTGCATTTACTTCAATCATGCGATTGTTAACCCGCCGATTGATCGCCATAAGCCGGCAGATCAGGTTAAAGATGTTTTTATCCAGATAGAAAAAGAGACGGATGCCGGGATTATCGTTAGTGGTGCCAAAGTGGTGGCAACCAATTCAGCGCTGACTCACTATAATTTTATCGGTTTTGGCTCCGCACAAGTCATGGGGGATAACCCCGATTTTGCCCTGATGTTTGTTGCACCAATGGATGCCGATGGCGTGAAATTAATCTCTCGCGCTTCCTACGAATTAGTGGCTGGTGCTACCGGATCGCCCTACGATTATCCCCTTTCCAGTCGGTTTGATGAAAATGACGCCATTCTGATCATGGATAAAGTATTAATTCCGTGGGAAAACGTGTTAATTTACCGCGATTTTGATCGCGCCCGTAATTGGGCGGTACAAAGTGGATTCGCCCGGCTATTCCCCATTCAGGCTTGTGTTCGTCTTGCTGTAAAGCTGGATTTCATCACAGCACTGTTGCAAAAAAGCCTTGAATGCACCGGTGTAATAGATTTTCGCGGTGTTCAGGCCGATCTGGGTGAAGTCGTCGCATGGCGCAATCTGTTCTGGTCACTGACAGATGCCATGTGGGCAGAGGCCAAGCCGTGGGAAAATGGCGCTTATCTACCCGATACTCAAGCGATTCAGACTTATCGCGTGATGGCACCCATGGCTTATACAAAAATCAAAAATATCATTGAAAGCAACGTCACCAGCGGTTTGATTTATTTACCGTCCAGTGTACGCGATATGAATAATCCTGAGATCAGTAAGTATCTTGAGAAATACGTGCGTGGCTCTAATGGCATTGACCATGTAGAACGAATTAAGATTTTGAAGTTAATGTGGGATGCCATTGGCAGTGAATTCGGCGGTCGCCATGAATTGTACGAAATCAATTATGCCGGCAGTCAGGATGAAATTCGCCTGCAATGTCTGCGTCATGCTTACGGCTCCGGCAATATGAAGAAAATGACGGAATTGGTGGATCGTTGCCTCTCTGACTATGATTTGAATGGCTGGACCAGACCCCATTTACACAATAACTGTGATATTAACCTGTTAGATAAGCTGCTGAAGTAAATCAGTGGCAGGAGGCCTATTATGTCTGTAGAAAATGAACATCGCCTGCGTTTCAGAGATGCGATGGCAAGCCTTTCCGCTGCGGTGAATATCATCACCACGGATGGCCCTGCGGGGCGCTGCGGTATGACTGCAACGGCGGTGTGCTCTGTGACAGATACGCCTCCGACTCTGATGGTATGCATTAATCGCAATAGCGCCATGAATCCAGTATTTCAGGAAAATGGTCATTTATGTGTCAATATACTGAATCATGAACAGGAATTGATGGCGCGTCATTTCGCCGGCATGACGAATACCAGCATGGAAGAACGTTTTAATTGGAATATCTGGCAAACCGGTACATTGGGACAGCCCCTGCTGAAAGAGACGCTTGCCAATCTGGAAGGACGTATTGATCAAGTACAGGAAATCGGTACTCACTATGTATATCTGGTCGAGATAAAACAAATTCGTGTCCGTGAAGCAGGACATGGATTAATTTATTTTAAACGTGATTTTCATGAGGTAATGGATAAACACATGGCAGCTATTGCTTAAAAAATAGAATATTACTTCACATAACCCGCATTACACATGAAGGTTCTTGATCAAGAACCTTCATAAAGATAGTCATCCTGACATCAATATGAGAAATCCATAGGGTATACATCGCCAGATATATAACAAATTCTTAATATATATACGAGATTGATTAAAACATCCCTCTCTATTTTTTCATCGATCATTTTCCAACAGAAAACAAACAAAAAAGAATGAATTATAACCAAATCGGTTTATTTACGAACATACAGCCTTCATATTAATAATTTTTGATATTAATTTAGTGAATATTCTCTCAAATCTGGTATTACTTTTTTACGTTAGTGTGATCTATCGTTGAGAAGATACCATACCAGTATATTAACCTCCCTCGCTTCACGATCACCCTGAATATATAAACAAAATCACAACCCGTGCGATACATTACGTTGCAAACATGTTAACAGAAGTATAATCATCTGGATGTATTGCCCACCGGAATGAAAGCGAACAGAGGCATTCACTATGAATAAAACCGCTCCAGTCGGTTTATGGGATCAACCAAAACCCTTTTTTATGATCTTTTTTGTTGAGCTATGGGAACGTTTTGGTTACTACGGCGTTCAAGGCATTCTTGCCGTTTACTTCGTACAGCAACTTGGATTTTCAGAAGCACAGGCATTTATCACTTTTGGTGCATTCACCGCACTGGTTTACGGCCTGATTTCCATTGGTGGTTATGTTGGTGATCACATACTTGGGACTAAACGAGCCATTATTTTGGGCGCGATTATCATGGCAATCGGCTATTTTATGATTGGCCTGTCTATCATGAATCCAGAACTGATTTTTTATGCATTGGGGACTGTGGCGGTCGGTAATGGTCTTTTCAAAGCCAACCCTGCCAGCCTGTTGGCTAAATGTTACCAACCACAAGATCCCCGTCTGGATGGCGCATTTACGTTATTTTATATGTCCATCAATATCGGTTCTCTGGTATCCCTCTCTCTTGCCCCTGTGATTGCTGAAAAATATGGCTATACCGTCACTTATAATATCTGCGGTATCGGCCTGATTATCGCTCTGCTGGTTTATATTGCCTGCCGCCGCATGGTACATAACATCGGTTCGGAACCCGATCATCAACCACTCAAACCACTCAGTCTACTGGTCGTTCTGGTGGGTAGTGTTGCCACGATTGGCGTTTGCGCATGGCTATTGCACAACATCGAAGTTGCCAATATTGCTTTGTTTGTCATTGCTGTTCTTGTCGTGCTGATTTTCTTCTGGCAGGCGTTCAAGCAGAATAAAGCGAGTCGCAATAAAATGTTTGTGGCTTTTATTCTGATGCTTCAGGCGATTGTGTTTTTCATCCTGTATAACCAGATGCCAACCTCCCTCAACTTCTTTGCCATCAATAACGTTCATCACCAGCTCCTTGGTTTTAATATCAATCCCATCAGTTTCCAAGCACTGAATCCATTCTGGATCATCATCGTCAGCCCAATACTGGCCGTTGTCTATACCAAGCTAGGTGCCAAAGGCAAAGATTTTTCGATGCCGACAAAATTCACCTTCGGCATGTTCCTGTGCTCTCTTGGCTTCCTGACAGCCGCTGCCTCTGGTTTGTTTGCTGATGCTCAAGGCATTACTTCCCCGTGGTTTATCGTGCTGGTGTATCTGTTCCAGAGCGTGGGAGAATTGATGATTAGCGCCTTAGGTCTGGCAATGGTGGCTGCTTTTGTTCCCAGCTATCTGACTGGTTTTATTCTGGGAATGTGGTTCCTGTCACAAGCAGTGGCATCAATGTTGGCGAGTCATGTGGCGGCATTGACTGCGACCCCAGTAGGTGTGACTGATCCACTGCAAACCCTGCCGATTTATATGGGTGTGTTTGGTAAAATCGGCGTCGCCACTCTGGTTATTGCCGTGATTATGGCCTGTATGGTGCCATGGCTGAATCGTATTATGAAAGAGGAAGTGAAGGCGTAATCAGCCTGATTCTTATTAATGACGACAATCCTCCGCTATGTTCTTATGTATTGATGGAATTAGCGGAGATACCTATCTAAAAATTCCCCCAATAGTTCCCCAAAAAAATCCCCAAAAAGCAAAAAGCCCCCGAAAATGGGGGCCCCGAATAACGATTTTTTACAGCACGTCAACCGCATTCAATTCTTTGAAAGCCTGTTCCAGACGAACGATCATGGCAGTTTGGCCAGCGCGCAGCCAAACACGTGGATCGTAAAATTTCTTGTTAGGCTTATCTGCGCCCTCTGGATTACCCAACTGGCCTTGTAGGTAGCCTTCGTTCTTTTTGTAGTAGTTCAGGATACCTTCCCAAGTTGCCCATTGGGTGTCAGTATCAATGTTCATTTTAACAACACCATAGCTGACGGCTTCCTGAATCTCTTCTGCGGTAGAACCGGAACCGCCGTGGAAGACGAAGTCCAGACTGTTGTGTGGCAGGTTGAATTTCTCAGAAACGTAGTCCTGCGAGTTACGCAGAATTTTTGGCGTCAGTTTAACGTTACCGGGCTTGTATACACCGTGAACGTTACCGAAAGAAGCCGCGATGGTGAAACGTGGGCTGATTGCGTTCAGTTTTTCATACGCATAAGCCACGTCTTCTGGCTGAGTATACAGGGAAGAGCTGTCCAAGTGGCTGTTATCAACACCGTCTTCTTCACCACCAGTACAACCCAATTCAATTTCCAGCGTCATGTCGATTTTCGCCATGCGTGCCAGATATTGACTGCAAATCTCGATATTTTCTTCCAGAGAGTCTTCTGACAGGTCGATCATGTGGGAAGAGAACAGTGGCTTGCCAGTTTGTGCGTAGTGTTTTTCACCCGCGTCCAGCAAACCGTCGATCCATGGCAGCAGTTTACGTGCACAGTGGTCGGTATGCAGGATAACAGGCACACCGTAATGTTCTGCCATTTGGTGAACGTGGTGAGCGCCAGAAATGGAACCCAGAATCGCTGCCTGTTGGCCTTCTGCTTTCAGACCCTTACCAGCAACAAAAGATGCACCGCCGTTGGAAAACTGAATAATGATCGGAGCACGTACTTTTGCCGCCGTTTCCAACACTGCATTGATCGAATCAGTACCGACGCAGTTAACCGCAGGTAACGCGAAGTTGTTTTCTTTAGCGATGGCAAAGACTTTTTGAACATCATCACCAGTGATGACACCCGGTTTTACGAAATCAAAAATTTTAGACATGTTACGTGGTCCTGTATTGACATTGAACAGGCAGTCAGTGCTGCCCGTTATCACAACTTATTATCCTAGGTACTAGTTACTGTTAGCACGTTCTTCCAACATCACAACGGCTGGCAGTTTTTTACCTTCAACGAATTCAAGGAAAGCACCACCACCAGTAGATATATAAGAGATCTTGTCGGCAATTTCAAACAAGTCGATTGCCGCCAAGGTATCACCGCCACCTGCGATAGAGAAAGCATCACTCTCAGCAATCGCACGGGCAATAATTTCAGTTCCTTTACGGAAGTTAGGAAACTCAAAAACACCCACCGGGCCATTCCACAAAATGGTTTTGGCATTTTTCAGGATTTCAGCCAGACGTTCAGCAGAAGCGTCACCTAAATCAAGGATCTGCTCTTCGTCTTTAATTTCGCTGGTGGATTTCAGTGTCGCTTCCGCAGTTTCAGAGAACTCAGTCGCAACACGAACATCGGTAGGAACGGGGATATCACAGCTTTCCAGCAGTTTTTTCGCTTCTGGAATCAAATCATCTTCGTACAGAGAACGACCAACGTTATGCCCTTCAGCAGCAACGAAAGTATTCGCAATTCCGCCACCTACGATCACCTGATCGGCAATTTTGGATAGTGAATCAAGCACTGTCAGCTTGGTTGAAACTTTAGATCCACCCACAATCGCCACCATCGGACGAGCTGGGTTATGCAGTGCTTTACCCAACGCTTCCAGTTCACCAGACAACAGCGGGCCGGCACAAGCAATTGGCGCAAATTTGGCAACTCCATGCGTTGACGCTTGAGCACGGTGTGCTGTACCAAAGGCATCCATTACATACACATCACACAGTGCTGCATATTGCTTCGACAATGTTTCATCGTCTTTTTTCTCACCTTTGTTGAAGCGAACGTTTTCCAGAACAACTAATTCGCCTTCCACCACTTCAACACCATCCAGATAATTTTTTTCCAGACGAACAGGAGAAGTCAGCTTTTCTTTCAGGTAATCAACGACAGGTTGCAATGAGAACTCTTCGTTGTATTCTCCCTCAATCGGGCGTCCTAGGTGAGAAGTAACCATGACTTTGGCTCCCTGACTCAACGCTGCCTCAATTGTCGGCAAGGACGCACGGATACGTGCATCAGAGGTAACTTGACCATCTTTTACTGGCACATTCAGATCAGCTCGGATCAGTACGCGTTTACCCGCCAGATCTAAATCAGTCATCTTAATTACAGACATGGTGAATCCTCTCATTGATTCTCTATAAAATTACTCAATCTTCTGCTGTGTGCCGTTTGTGACACAACAAATGATTATTTGAAACCAGTTGCGGCCATTACCAGCGTCGTATCAATCATACGATTGGCAAAGCCCCACTCATTATCACACCATACGAGGGTTTTTATCAGGTGCTTACCGCTAACCCGCGTTTGTGTACCATCCACAATGGCACTATGGGGATCGTGGTTAAAATCCGTTGAAACCAACGGTAAATCAGTGAAATCCACTATACCACGAAACTCCCTGACCGCTGATTTTTGCAGGAGTTGGTTCACATCCTCAACACTTACTGCGGTGCTGACTGTCACGCTCAAGTCAATTGCTGTCACATTGATGGTCGGTACTCGTACAGAAATCGCTTCAAACCGATCGCTGAATTTGGGGAAGATACGCGTGATCCCCGCAGACAGTTTTGTATCAACAGGGATAATGGATTGACTGGCTGCCCGGGTTCGACGTAAATCACGATGATAAGCATCAATCACTGGCTGATCATTCATCGATGCGTGGATAGTTGTCACTGTCCCCGATTCAATATTGAACGCATCATCCAACGCTTTAATGATCGGAATGATACAATTTGTTGTACAAGATGCATTGGAAACAATGCGATCTTCCGCCACCAATGAATGGTGATTAACACCATATACCACGGTAGCATCCAGATTATTTCCTCCCGGATGAGAAAACAAAACTTTTTTGGCACCGCTGGCGATATGAGACTCCCCATCCACCCGCTCACCATATTTGCCCGTACAGTCAAGTACGATATCAATGCCCAGTTCTTTCCATGGCAGAGATGAGATATCAGATTGATGAAACAGACGAATGCTGTCATCTCCTACTTGTAATAAATCATTATTCAGGCGTACATCCCATGCAAAACGCCCATGACTGGAATCATATTTCAATAAGTGAGCGATACCTTCTGCATCAGCCAGCTCATTGATAGCGATCACTGAAATTTCAGCCCGACGCCCGGATTCGTAGAGGGCCCGCAAGACACTGCGCCCTATTCTCCCAAACCCGTTAATCGCTATCCGGATAGTCATGTTACTCCCTGAATTTATCTGTAGTCACGCAACCGCTTAGGATAACTGAGCAACTGCTGCTTGTACGGATGATTCATCACAAAATTAACCAGATTGTGACAGACAAGACATTTATACGCCGATTTACGCACTTAACTGAAACGGTTCAGCTACTATAAAAGCCAGATTACGAGAAAAAAAGCGTGATGGCAAGCGCCATTGATCACATTATGAGGCAAGGTTGAATAAAAAAAGAGCGCATTCGCTCAGAAATTGATACGAATGCGCTTGTAGTCTCGTTTGCTGATTATTTCAGCAGAGAGGTCGCTTTGGCTACCACGTTTTCAACGGTGAAACCAAACTCTTTGAACAGAGCATCAGCAGGCGCAGATTCACCGAAGGTATGCATACCAACGATAGCACCGTTAATGCCTACGTATTTGAACCAGTAATCCGCAATGCCCGCTTCTACAGCAACACGAGCAGAAACTGCCGCTGGCAGTACTGCTTCACGGTATGCTGCGTCTTGCTTGTCGAAAGCATCGGTGGATGGCATGGAAACCACACGAACCTGACGGCCTTCAGCACTCAGTTGCTCTGCCGCTTTCACAGTCAGTTCAACTTCAGAACCCGTCGCAATCAGGATTAATTCAGGCTGGCCAGCGCAATCTTTCAGGATGTAAGCACCTTTCTCGATGTTCGCCAACTGTTCAGCCGTACGCTCCTGCTGTGCCAGGTTTTGACGGGAGAAGATCAGAGAAGTCGGGCCATCTTTGCGCTCAATTGCATACTTCCACGCAACCGCAGATTCCACCTGATCACATGGACGCCATGTGCTCATGTTTGGTGTTACGCGCAGGCTGGCAATCTGCTCAACTGGCTGATGGGTCGGACCATCTTCACCCAGACCGATAGAATCGTGGGTGTATACGAAGATGCTGCGGATCTTCATCAGTGCTGCCATGCGCACTGCGTTACGGGCATATTCCACGAACATCAGGAATGTTGCGCCATAAGGCACAAAGCCGCCATGCAGAGCGATGCCGTTCATGATCGCAGACATACCGAACTCGCGCACACCGTAGTGAATATAGTTACCGTTCTGAACTTCGTTCAGTGGCTTAGAGCCAGACCAAATGGTCAGGTTACTTGGTGCCAAGTCAGCAGAGCCACCCATGAATTCTGGCAGAACTTTACCGAATACTTCCAATGCGTTTTGTGATGCTTTACGGCTTGCGATAGAAGCCGGATTCTGTTGCAGGTTTTCGATGAATGCCTTAGATTCAGCTTCCCAGTTTGCAGGCAGTTCACCGTTGGTACGACGGGTAAATTCTGCTGCCAGTTCTGGATGCGCTTTCGCGTAAGCTGCAAATTTTTCATCCCATGCGCTTTCTTTAGTTTTGCCCGCCTCTTTTGCATTCCAGCCAGCATAAATATCCTGAGGAACTTCAAATGCCGGATGTTCCCAGCCCAGCGCTTTACGGGTTGCTTCGATTTCTGCATCACCCAGCGGAGCACCGTGACATTCTTCTTTGCCCGCTTTGTTTGGTGAACCAAAACCGATGGTGGTTTTGCACATCAGCAGAGATGGCTTGCCGGTCTCTTTACGCGCGGCTTCGATGGCTGCTGCAATAGCGTCAGAGTCATGACCATCTACGCCACGGATAACATGCCAGCCGTATGCTTCGAAACGCGCTGCGGTGTCATCAGTAAACCAACCTTCTACTTCACCATCAATGGAGATGCCGTTGTCATCATAGAAGGCGATCAGTTTGCCCAAATTCAGAGTACCTGCCAAAGAGCAAACTTCATGGGAGATACCTTCCATCATACAGCCGTCACCCATAAAGGCATAAGTGTAGTGATCGACAATATCATGACCCGGACGGTTGAACTGCGCTGCCAGTGTACGCTCAGCAATCGCAAAACCTACCGCATTTGCGATACCTTGACCTAATGGGCCAGTGGTTGTTTCTACACCCGCAGTATAGCCATATTCTGGGTGACCCGGAGTTTTGGAGTGCAATTGACGGAAGTTTTTCAAATCGTCGATAGAAACATCATAACCCGTGAGGTGCAGCAGGCTGTAAATCAGCATGGAACCGTGCCCATTAGACAACACGAAGCGGTCACGATCAGCCCACTTAGGATTAGAAGGGTTATGATTCAGATAGTCGCGCCACAGCACTTCAGCAATATCAGCCATTCCCATCGGTGCGCCAGGATGCCCTGATTTTGCTTTCTGCACAGCATCCATGCTCAAGAAGCGGATAGCATTAGCAAGGGTTTTACGAGTGGTCATTCTTTACTCCAAGTCGGATAAAAGCGTTAGTGAACTAAGAACTAATTTTCGCAGCGCAGCATATAAACCGCAATCATTAATGCCAGATAAGGGAAACTATCTTAATTTCCATTTCGCATCAATTCTTTGATTTACCCCGTTGTTTTGCCGATTTTTCAGGCTGATAGAGACAACCGCAGGCAAGATTTTGCGCAATAAGAAATTATTTCACCCAATGATTTGCGCAATAGAAAGTCACGTATTAAACACGATACTCAATGGGTTAATCAAGGCTAAAAACGCGGGTTTCCTATCCGGTTAACATCACTATATGACAATGATAATAATTTTTAGCCGAAAACATTTACTGACTCAGAGAATAATAAATCTCATAATTGTCATCACAAAAACAAACAAAATTAACTTGTAATATATTTTGATTGTTTAACAGACTCGAATAAATAGCCTCTAACGCGATTTCAGCTACCAGTTTTTTCGGGAAACAGTAAATACCTGTATTGATATTGGGAAAAGAAACGGATTTCCGTATACCTGACAAAAATCTTATTGTATGGTATTCAACCACTCTTGACGCCAAACTCAATAATAAATGACAAATATCAACCCTACTTCAGATTCAATATCCGCCCCAACCATCGTACGATTGGATGACACTTATACAAGACGAAATGAGCTTATTAAATTACTGCATGATTGTGTCGAAAGTGATGCCTCTGTCGGTTTTATTGCACCATTGGAAAAAAACGAAGCAGCACAATACTGGCAAGGTGTTGAAGCTGATCTTAAATCCGGTCATCGCCTGCTGTTAGTTGCATTGGAAGGAGACAAAATCGCCGGAGCAGTACAACTTTCCCTGTGTAAGAAAAAGAATGGGTTACACCGTGCCGAGGTAGAAAAACTGATGGTGCACACCGCTTATCGGCAACGTGGAATAGGCAAAATACTGATGGCTGAATTGGAACAGTTGGCAAAGCAACAACAGCGTAGTTTACTGGTTTTAGATACGCGAACTAATGACACTGCTTCGGCCCTGTACCGAAAATGTGGATTTATTGAAGTTGGACAGATCCCGGATTTTGCCATTAACTCCAATGGCGAATTTTCAGGAACAACGTATTTTTATAAATTGATTTGAGATTTTGGATAGTTGGTAGAAAAAACATTTATCTCGCTTTTAAAGTAAAACCAGATGAATACTCGATAAAATAACAATGAATAGATGTTTTAAACACAAATAATCCATTCGTATATTAAACATACCACCATAAAATAAAAACCATATAAAACTTTTAATTTAAAAATAAAAACTAGAGTCAATAATTATTAATTATTGCGTGATAAAAAAAAGAAATTTGAATTATGAAAATAAAAAGACGAGATTGTAAGCTCATTTACTCATCATTATTAAATACTAATCAAGGGAAGAATATGAACAAAATAATATTTCTATTTTCTTTGCTTTTAATAGGACTGCCAATAACTTATGCTAATACGACACAAATATCATCAGGTAATCAAGTAGTTGCAAATTTGAATCATTGGTATAATGATAATAAAAACGATTGTGGAGACGAAAAGAATCCTGCATTTTTATGCTCCGGAATTCTATTAAGGGGAACAATCGCTTCTGATAATTATCATTCCTGGAACCTAAGCCCATTCTCACAAGAAATTGGAGGTGCCTCATTTTCCTATTTAAGAAACGATTCTAAACTCCTTTCACTCGCTTATAACTATCAGAATGGATTTATTTTCCGTCCTTACTTACATGATTCAGAGGGTAAAACTCATCCTGAAGTTCTTTGCTATTTTCCTGACGATGCAGCCTCTGGTTATAGAGATGGTCACAGGTGTGGAGCTACTCCCAGTCTACCACAAAGCGCGCCTTGCCAACAACAGGGAATTACAACAGCACAACAATGGATACAACGCTATAGTAATAACAATCGGAATGATAGTGTGCAGTGTGGTTTCGATGTTAAACTCCAAACCAGTGGCAATGCCGATGCGTTCATGCAAGGAATTCAGGCTCGTGCACAGCTTCAATTAGCAGAGAATAACGAAGCAGTTCTTGCAGCTTGGCCTCAAGATATTCCTAATCAATTACCGATTGAAGCCTTTTTTTATCTTTCAGAAAGTGCTAGTGGGCTAAAAGGAGCACAGCATGATCAAAAAGATTTTTATAATTCAACTGGAAAAGTAATTACGATTATAAAAATAAAGCTTCCTTCTGATTACCGTCAGGATGCTACTTTCTCTTATAACCCAACAGAGCAAGCCATTCCCAACTAAATATGAAATTGATTTAATCATAATCTACAATGGACAGTAATATCAATTTCCACAAGTAATAAGACAGCGATTTTAACACCTGACATATGACTATTTATTAATAGCAACCAATTTAATTTATAAATAGTCACAACATCTATACCATCTATAAAACTTTTAATCCAAAAATAAAAACCCGAGTTAATAACTATTAATTATTGAGCGATAAAAAAAAGAAATTTGAATTGGCAGCATAAAAAGTTGAGATTATAAACTCATTATTTTTTATTATGACTCAATGTTAATTAAGGAAAAAACATGAATAGGATAATATTTTTAATTTCTTTATTTTTATTATTACCACAAATATCTTTTTCTAAATCAACCCAATTACAAACAGGTAGTGAACTTATTGCAAGTCTGGATGATAGATACCGTGATAATAGAAGTAATTGTGGCGATGAAAATAGCCCTGCATTTTTATGCTCCGGAATTTTATTAAGGGGAACAGTCCCTTCTGACAATTATCACTCTTGGAACCCAAGCCCACACTCGCAAGAAAGTGGGGGTGTCTCGTTTTCTTATTTAAGACACGATTCTAAACTTATTACACTAGATGCTGGCTATCAAAATGGATTTATTTTTTCTCCTTACGCATCCGATTCAGAGGGTAAAATTCATCCTGAAGTTCTTTGCTATTTTCCTGCCAATGCAGATTCTGTAAACAGAGATAATCACGGATGTGGAATTTATATGGGTATGTCGCAAGGTGAATCTTGCCAACAACAGGGAATTACAACAGTACAACAATGGATACAAAACTATAATGATAGTGGTCAGGATGATAGTGCCCAGTGTGGCTTCGATGTAAAACTCCAAACCAGTGGCAATGCCGATGCGTTCATGCAAGGAGTTCAGGCTCGTTTACAGCTTCAATTAACAGAGAATAATGAAGCAATTCTGGCAACCTGGCCTCAAGATATTCCTAATCAATTACCGATAGAAGCCTTCTTTTATCTCTCAAGAAATGATGGTGGATTACAAGGAGCACAACATGACCAAAAAGATTTTTATAATTCAACTGGAAAAGTAATACCAATTGTAAAAATAGAGCTTCCTCCTGATTATAATCAGAGTGCCTCTTTTACCTACTATACCTCAGATCAAGTCATCAACAACTAAGTTGAGGTTTACTAAAAATATAACACTATCGATGGAACTGATTTAAACACAATTTACAACGGACAGGAGTACCAGTTTCCACGAATAGTAAAGCAGTAATTTTAACATCTGGTATGTGGCTATTTATTGAACGCAATTAGTCTGAGCGATAAATAGCCACAATATCAAACAATCGGAGTATTTATTAATAGTGATATCGATAGACAGCGATCATGTACACCAACTAACTGGCACAATTATATAATATGTTGTGAGTATATAATTTCGTCAATATTGGATTCGGTCATATTCAATAACAGTGTGAGAGTTAACAGACAACTCAACGAAATACAGTATATTACTCGCGCTATAGAACTTTTTCTGAATCAAAAAAAAAGCCCCGAGTCAAAAACTCAGGGCTTATATATTCTGGCGGTGCGGACGGGACTCGAACCCGCGACCCCCGGCGTGACAGGCCGGTATTCTAACCAACTGAACTACCGCACCGCATGGCGTTCTGGTTAAGAACGGGGTGGATAATACGGGTGTCAGCACAATCCGTCAATCGCTTTTTATAACAAAATGGTTTATTTGCACGGTTTTTCGCCTTGATAACGAATTTATCCCATTCTGCTACTGTTTTTTGTCAATGTAACTGTTCAGGTTTTGAACGCCAAAGGCAGCTTCCCCCCTTCTTCTCCACCAAGTCCAACCGGGATTCATGCTGAACTAATTCTTCATCAGAAGCATAGACAACTTTTAATTCTGACTGGGGACGGGTAACTTTCTGAATTTCATTAACTAAAGTACTGCCTGAAGACTCTCCTTCCATCGAAAAAGCCAGAGATGTCTGACCACCAGTCATCGCCAGATAGACATCAGACAGAATCTCAGCATCGAGCAATGCTCCATGGAGAGTACGTTTTGAGTTATCGATATGGTAACGATCACATAAGGCATCGAGGTTATTACGTTTGCCGGGAAAAAGCTTTCTGGCCAGCATCAGGCTATCTGTGATAGTACAAAAATCGGCAGTGGGCGGAATATCCCGATTCAATTTACTGAATTCATAATCCATAAATCCGATATCAAACGTTGCGTTATGAATAATCAGTTCAGCGCCACGGATAAACTCAATAAATTCATCAGCAATATCAGCAAATTTCGGTTTATCCTGTAAAAATTCATCACTGATACCATGAATTTCAAATGCTTCTGGATCAACCAGACGTTCCGGTTTTACATAGATATGAAAATGACGCCCCGTCAGACGACGGTTGATGACTTCCACAGCACCAATCTCAATAATATTGTGTCCCTCATAGTGAACACCTAACTTGTTCATACCGGTTGTTTCGGTATCGAGAACTATTTGGCGGGTAATTGCAGTGCTCATAGTGTTTTTTTGTGTCAGACTTAGAGTTTTGATTAAAGATGATATAGGAAGAGTCTACCAAAGATGAACAGACAGGTAGAAATTTTCACCGATGGTTCTTGCCTCGGCAATCCCGGTCCCGGAGGATATGGTGTTTTACTCCGTTACCAACAGAACGAAAAAAAATTAAGCAAAGGCTACTTTCACACAACCAATAACCGCATGGAGTTAATGGCTGCCATTGTCGGCCTTGAAGCACTCAAACGCCCCTGCACCGTGATCCTGACAACTGACAGTCAGTATGTCCGCCAAGGAATTACTCAGTGGATACACAATTGGAAAAAACGTAGCTGGAAAAAAGCGGATAAATCTCCCGTTGTCAATGTTGACCTTTGGCAGCGGCTTGATAAAGCAATCTCACCGCATGAGATTGACTGGCGCTGGGTCAAAGGCCATGCCGGTCATCGGGAAAACGAACTATGCGACGAACTGGCCCGTGCCGCCGCCAATAATCCTGCTCAGGCTGATGAGGGTTATAACGAAAGTGAAAATTAATATTAACTTAATGACGTCGGTGAAAATTTTTAACGGCTCCCAAAGCATTACTGAACTTTGGTTTCAATAACGTTGCCCGCATGGGATTTAAAGTCAGAGGTATTGTCCGCTTGCGGGCAATAATCACACTCAAACAGCCAAATATTGATGTCGTAGATTTACAAGGACTATTTCCACTTTGCCACGGTAAAGTATGAAAATTAGCATGGTGAATCACTTCATAATTCAAAAGCCGGAGCCAATCCAGTTGACGAAACATAGAAAACATTTGAGCTTTGCAAGATAACTGACGATATATAGGCGAAATCACTTTTCTTAAACCCAGTAAACTCATTGGATTAAAGCCACTGATAATTAACCAGCCATCATCAATCAGGACTCTGTCTACTTCCCTCAACAGCCAATGGGGATCAATGCTATAAGCCAACATATGCGACAACAGGCAGGCATCAACAGATTTAGTTGCAAAAGGCAGATAATGGGGATCAGTTATCACATTCATGTTTTCCCCTTGTAAACCGATATTGACCTGATGGCTGATCAAGCAGGAACGACTATCAATCTCCGTACTTAAATGGCCGAGTTTCAATAAATGAAAGCCAAAAATTTTCGGCCACCACGGTTCCAATTGACGTTCCAAAGCAACGCGGTAATATTCACCCCACGGTAACTCAGCCCAAGAAGCAGGTGCTATTATTTGTTTGACTGAACGTTCTGCTCGCATATCATCTTCCTTTCAACCGACTATACATTGATTACGAAAATGAATTGATCACGAAAATGAAATCAACTACGAAAATAAAATTAACGATGAAAATGAGGCATATCATATGATGGAGCTTATCAGGATACCTGTCCTTTCAGATAACTACATTTGGTTACTTTGTGATGAAAGCAAACATTGTGTCATTATCGACCCCGCCGAATCCCAGCCTGTGATTGATATTTTAGCAGCAAATCAAATTATCCCTGTCGCAATTCTGCTGACACACCATCACTACGATCATGTGGGCGGTGTTGCGGGATTACTCAAAAAATATCCCGATTTACCCGTCTATGGCCCCGAAGAGACTCAAACTAAGGGCGCTATTCATATTGTCCATGAAAATGACGTTATAAACGTGAGGGATTTTTCTTTCAAAGTCATAGCATTACCGGGTCATACACTGGGTCACATCGCATTCTATCAGGCCCCCCATCTATTTTGTGGTGACACGCTGTTTTCTGGCGGTTGTGGGCGTCTTTTTGAAGGTACAGCCGAGCAGATGTTTGCATCTATTGAGAAAATTTCATCGCTACCCGATGATACATTGATCTGTTGTGCCCACGAATATACCGCGTCAAATATGGCGTTTGCAAAGGCTGTACTGCCTGATAATCAGACTATTCTCGATTATTATCATAAAATCATTCAATTACGTGCAAACAATCAGGCAACTGTCCCTACAACTTTACAAATAGAGAAAAAAATCAATGTATTCTTAAATTGTCACGATATTGATTTACAAAAAAATATCGGCATCAAACCTAATTCAATACCACTTTCTTCTGTTTTTCAGCAATTAAGGGCTTATAAAGATCGATTTTAATTCTATTGGGTTGTTTTCTGCTTAATTGCTCAGTATGATCGCTCACCTTTTAGGCAAATATCAAAAGAGAACATGAAGACAAAAGCGATCTTGTTCGCCTCTGTTCTGCTTGCTGGATGTCAATCGAGCCTGCAATCGAAAGCTCCTTCCCAGC
This sequence comes from Xenorhabdus littoralis, assembly GCF_033949345.1. Classification (NCBI taxonomy): domain Bacteria; kingdom Pseudomonadati; phylum Pseudomonadota; class Gammaproteobacteria; order Enterobacterales; family Morganellaceae; genus Xenorhabdus; species Xenorhabdus littoralis. Next base: position 11,488 of record NZ_VCDP01000008.1, on the reverse strand, counting down.
AGCATACACAGAAGATGTCTTCGACGAATCAGAAAAAAGACGGCATTGCGGAATCAGAAGATGCAGCAAGCTGGAAGGTGAGTCCAACAGCCCAACAAGATTTATGGGGACATATCCGCGATGAGTTGAAGATGGAAATTCCTGTCAATAGCAGGGTGCGTGAACAACAAAATTACTACCTGAAACACAAGAGCCATCTCCAAAATGTGGTGGTAAGGGCGGAGCCGTACATTTATTGGATAGTTGAGCAGCTTGATAAGCGTCATATGCCAATGGAATTGGTATTCCTACCCATAGTGGAGAGTGCTTTTAACCCTCATGCCACTTCTTACGCTAAAGCCGCTGGTTTATGGCAGATTATTCCGAGCACAGGCCGCTATTATGGTCTGAAGCAGGATAAATGGTACGATGCCCGTCGGGATGTTGCGGCATCGACGACTGTTGCTCTGGATATGCTTGAGAGTTTGAACAAGCGTTTTAATGGGGATTGGGCATTAACCATCGCTGCTTATAACAGTGGTGAAGGTCGGGTGATGCGAGCTATCAAGGATAATCAGGCAAAAGGAAAACCAACTGATTTTTGGTCATTGTCATTGCCACGGGAAACAATGCACTACGTTCCCAAAATATTGGCGCTAAGCAATATTGTTCGCCATGACGAAAAATTCAGCTTCAAACTCCCTCAGCCTAACAACCAGCACGCACTGGCCAAAGTTGAGCTCGGACAACAAATCACGTTGTCACAAGCCGCTGAATTATCTGGATTATCGTTAAAATCAATCAGTGCATATAACTCAGGTTATAAACAAGGCATGACTTCTCCCCATGGCCCGCATTACATTATGCTGCCAAGAAAGAACGTCAGCCAGTTTAAAACTTCATTGACTAATGAAAGCGTATTGAAGGATATCCGTCTGGCTGTCGCACGTAATACCCGCAATCTACAGAAACAAAGCCAATATACGGTTCGTTCCGGGGATACATTGTCGGCGATTGCAAAGCGTTTCAATACGACTCATCGGGAATTGCAGAGATTGAACAGTCTGAAAACCGCTGATCGGCTTAAAATTGGTCAGGTATTGAAAATCGATAATAATGGCCCTGTCACCTATCGGGTACGCAAAGGCGATTCCTTTTCCAGCATCGCCAAATATCATGGCGTAAATCTTAATGATTTAATAAGTTGGAATAAAAACGTCAGAACCAAAGAGATGAAACCCGGCATTGCGTTGACGCTTTATCTTAATTAAATCGATTTAAATTATTCGATATTCTGCAAGCTCCCCAGCCTCTTGGTTAGGGAGCTTTTTCATGACTCAATAGCGTAGAGAAAGCATATATCTTTCTGTGAACGAGGCCAGAAAACGTTATAGAATGTCCAAATCAAGATTTTACCGATTAAGTTTTATTGATGACTAAATTTTTATATTTTCTAATAGTGATGTAAAGTGATAGCCAAAGAAATATTACCCTACTAATTTTGCATAATAAAGAAAGGAATATAATTTGTCATCATTAAAATCAGACAATTATGCAGCATCACCAAATACAGCTAACCTACCCAGTATATTTACCGAAATACAAGAATATCTCCTGTTATCCTCAGGGTTACAATTGGATACTCCACCCTACCGTGAAGCAGAAAGCCGTGATTACAGTGCCATGAGGTTTACGTTAAATGGTAAATCGATAGTTTTTCGCCAGGCTAAAACTACGCCCAATAAGCCGGGGCAATTTGTCACTCTTTGGAAAAGACCTACATCCGATTCAGACATAATGCCTTTTGAACAAAGCGATAATATTGATTTCTGTTTAATAGCCACTTTTTCAGAAAATCAAAAAGGAATTTTTTTATTTGATTCACACATCCTGATGAAAAAAGGGATTTTTTCGACTCAGTCTAAAGAAGGCAAAAGAGCCATCAGAGTCTATCCAACTTGGGTATCACCGACTTCAAGACAAGCCATCCAAACACAAAAATGGCAATCTATGTACTTTATAAATCTCGATAATCAAGAAACCGCCACCAGTCAATTTAAGAATATGTTATTGACTCTTTGCAATAAATAATAACATCAATAAATTAGTTTTAGTTTCAATATTAACCACCAATTATAATAAATAACACTTATTATAAATTGATTAAACTTAACCTTTGGGGTTATATTAATTAACGCCATTTAATAAAAATCGTTAATTAATATACCCAAACATTTTCTTAGGAATAACAAGGCCACAGTATATGTATAAAAATGGATATTTCGTTACAGCAGAGATTAAAGCAAAAGAGAATGTAGACCTTGATGTCGTTGTCAAAGAACTTAAAGCCCTGCAACAGAAAACGCTTTCAGAACCGGGATGTGAAATCTTTTTCATCCAACAATCCAGAGAAAATCCTCGCTCATTTATCATGTGGGAAAAATTCATTGATAATGCTTCATTAAAGAAACACTTTGAGTATGAGCATACGCAGTATTATATATCCTTAGAATTAACTGATATCGTACAGGTTTTCACTACAGATACTATTTAATCTCATCAAAATACCCTCACCCTCAATAGTTCTCTCAGATTGCAGTACAAACAACAATACCGCAATCTGAGCAATGAAAGTATAAATCGTTAAGGAGTTAATTTTGGTTACTCGAATAAATTATGACAATTTACCACAAATCAAAGGCCCTTACGTACATGCAACCAAACATCATAATCTGTTATATGTTTCAGGTTTAACCGCTATGGGTACTGAAGCACAAAATCATGATGTTAGATCACAAACCCTTGCCATCCTTCAACAAATTGATTCAATACTCGATCAGGAAAAACGACATAAATCTGATCTGGTAAAATTTACTATTTTTGTTAAAGATATCAGCCAACTTCCACTTATTCGTCCATTGTTATTTGATTTTTATGACAGCAATTTACCTGCCTGCTCTCTGGTCGAAGTGTCAAACCTTATTCATCCCGATTTACAAATAGAAATTGAATCAATTATTGCACTGTAGGAAAAATAAACTCAATGAATTTCAAGGTACAGCGTGACGGCAAAGGAACAAATTCTCAGGAATATTAAGGAACTATGTGACTGGAGTGAGTGAGTGTAGCCAACAAAGCTGCAACTTGAAAAAGGACGGGAACATCTTAATTCAGCGGTATAGATGCTAATTAATTTCATTTTAATATATAGAAGTTATGATATTTTTTAATCTTAGAAATTCCAAAAAACATTAACTCTACTATTACCAAAGGTATCCTATGAAAAAAATTGCAATTTTGGTAGCATTACTCTCAGGGGCAGTATTCAATCCCGCAATAGCAGCAGTGAAAACTATTGAACTTCAGAGTTTCACTGCTCTTAACGCGCAGAAAGGCATTAATCTGATAATCAAATGTGCTGAAAATCCCTCATTAAAAGTCAAAGGTACACAATCGGCGATAGATAAACTCAATATCAATAACGATGCTGGTACACTTAACTTATTTAACGAAACCACTAAAAAAGACAATATTCTCTCTCAAACCCTTGATATTACTTTATACACCAATAATCCGCTAAATAACCTATCCACTAAAGCAGGCATAAAAATTAAAGTAGATACTTGTGCTGTTGATAGTGAAAAAATGGCAATCTCAGGTGCAATGGGAAGTAAAATAGATGTTGAAGGCAAAACAAAACATCTGGATCTTAATCTGGCGGCTGGAGCTGTATTTAATCAAACATCTGCGAAATTCAGTGCCGATTCCGCTAAAGTTGATTTGAGCATGGGAGCACATGCTTCTCTTTGCCATATACCTCAAATCACTGGCAGTTTGACGGCAGGAACCAAAATTGATGTCGATAAAAAAGCAGACGTTAAAATAACAAATAATTTTGCCAGCGAAATTTCTACGGATAGCTGTTCTTAAATATATTTTGGTTATATCTTAAAAAACAACTCAGTCCATGCAGGATAATCTAATAAATTATCTCAATGGGCTGAGTTAACCGGTAACCTCGTATAAATATTTTGTAATGTCACCAGGAGTATTTAATGAAAAATATTTTTAAAGCATCCCGTATTGCTATTACACTCGCTCTCATTGCTGCAACTTCAGCAATACCAATCACTTTTGCAAAATCCTCTGACCAACAAACAGTCAACCAAGTACCTGGTTATTATCACCATATGGTTGGAGATTTTATGGTCACAGCTATTTATGATGGATATATCAATCTTTCCCCCTCTTTATTAAAAGGTATTACAGCAAAAGATATCCAGACACTATTTTCACGCATGTTTATAGTTGAAGAAAAAGACGGTGTTCAGACAGCGATAAATGCCTATCTAGTCAACACCAAAGAAGGCTTGGTATTAATTGATACTGGTAGTGCCAAATGTCTTGGATCTACCATGGGCAATATAGTTGATAATATCCATGCCGCAGGCTACACCCCTGAAACGGTGAAAACAATCCTACTGACACACCTGCATCCGGATCACGCTTGCGGTTTAAGTTCAGCCGATGGAAAAGCAGCATTCCCTAATGCAACTGTATATATCTCCCAAGAAGAAAAAGATTTCTGGCTGAACCCAGCAATGAGCGCTTCTGCCCCTGAAAAAGATCGCTCCTTTTTCAAAATGGCACAAGATTCTGTCGCACCCTATATTGCCACAAAAACACTCCGTACTTTTAAAATCGGAGATAATATAGTCCCTGGTATCGAAGCAATGCCCACTTTTGGTCATACAGCTGGCCATACATCATTCAGAATACACTCCGGAAACAATAACATGTTGATTTGGGGTGATATTGTGCATTCTTATTCAGTACAATTTAAGCGCCCAGAGGTTTCTATTGAATTTGATGCAGACCATGATAAAGCAATTGAAGCACGTAAATACGTTTTCAAAAAAGCTTCACAAGATAAATGGTTAATCGGAGCTGCACATTTACCCTTTCCTGGTATCGGACATATTCGCAAAGATGAACAAGGATACACATGGGTGCCAATAGAATACTCCAACTTTCTGGAAAAAATAATTAATGCTGAGATTGGCTGTTGTATCTAAAGTAGAAAATTAGTTTTTAGAATGTCGAATTTTAACTATCTATATTTTTAGCCCTAATACTGTTTAACATTCCATTTAATATTAGTTTTATTATTTTGAAATAATTCGCCAAATCGGTGACTTATTCAATAAAAAACATCAACCTTATTTATTATATCATTTTGTTAATATGACGCATTAAATACAAACTTAAACCAAAAGAACAAAACATTAAATTTGTGACACTGTAAAAGTGAAAATCAAAAAATAGCGGGGATAAAAAGAATAACACACTGACAGTGCCGCCTCATATTTCAAAAAATAGTGACTATCACGTGATCCTGTTATGTAAATCCGCCACCGAAATCTTAGAGCATCAAGCCAAACAATATCCAGACTCAGAATTCCTGTTTCCCGGATAAACTAAAGAAGGTCACTTACTCACTGCTGAATATGCCAAGCAGATACGCAAATTTTGTGTTCGTTATGATTTTGAAAAACTCACACCAAGAGACATCCGACGAACGTTCAAAACATTGGCTGGAGATATGGGAGTAAGCTCCGAAATGAGAGGTAGAGTGCAGAATCACAAAAGACCCGGAGTCTCATCCAGGTAGTTGTCTAACAAAGTTGAGTTATTTGGATTGACTTAATCTTCATATTGCTAAATATGCCAAATATTAATTTTTCTGTTTCTATTTAGGATTTAGCTCATCGCAATATTTACTTTCATTTGAATTAATAGCTGGCATATATATTCAATGCAAATATATCATTCATAGTTATGCTTTTTATTAAACGAAAAAACATAAAATAAAAAATCTTATTGCTAAAAACAGCTTTTTTTGTGATCGAGTTCATAAAATTAAAATGATCATGATTTTGTCAAACCCGTTACCTGTTTTTTTTGTTTTTACTTCATAATGTTACGAAAAAACACCTTTTTATAGATAAATATTAAGTGGTTCTATACACTAATCACATACGCTATCTAAGAATATTATTTTTCAACCGCAATAATTTTAACTTTTTACACTATTATTGTCGGATGCCATTTTTATTTCACTTGATTTAATTTGGTCTTTACTCCCTAATTATTTATTATTGCCCCCATTTTATTCATCACGAACCCGCCAATATATTCGGACAACCGAATTCCTTCAATTTATCGGAAAACAACAATATTGCGTCCTTAATTCACAAATTTGTCGGAGACAATGTGAGTTAGATTTAAATCTTGTGCCCGAATGTTATGGCCTGCGTTGTTATCAGGCGGGAAGCCTATTACATAACGTTCCATCATCTCAGGGAGACACACCATGTCAATAAAGAAGAACATCGATAAATTGAAACAAGGGAAAGAGACTGTTCAGAAAATAAAACAGGTTGCAGGTAAATTGGGCGGCGGAATGCCAGGAGCGGCAGGCTTAATTCCGGGCGGTGGTTATGCTGGCGGGATAAGCGGCAGTTCAGGCACAGCGGGCTTAATCCCGGGTGGCGGTTTTACCGGTGGACAGGGGCTGGCAGAACGCTCAGCCGGGGGACAGAATGCCGCCACCAAAGCACTGGAAAAAGTCGGCCAGATGCTGATGGGCGGGCGTGACCCGAGTGGTCTGCAATTTACCCTGACCGCAGGCAGCTTACCGCCACAAACGTTTGTGGTAACCGATTTCACCCTGAATGAAAGTTTTTCCCAGCCGTTCAGCCTGAGTGTGGGACTGGCGAGTGCCGACCCGGCTATCGACTTTCCGGCGGTACTGGATCGCACCGCCACGCTGACCATTCTGCAAAACGGTCTCGAACAACGCAGCATCACGGGGATCGTTTCCCGCTTTGAGCAGGGTAACACCGGGTTGCACCAGACCACCTACCAGATGACTATCCGGCCTGACCTGTGGCGCACCACCCTGCGACAGAACTCGCGCATTTTCCAGCAGCAGGATATCGCCACCATCATCACGACTATCCTGAAAGAGCACAACATCCGTGATGTGATCTTCAGCCTGCGTCATCCTCATCCGGCGCGCGAATTCTGCGTGCAGTATCAGGAAAGTGACTTTGCCTTCCTGCAACGGTTAACGGCGGAAGAAGGCATTTTCTACTTCTTCGAATGCAGTAACGGGCGCAACACGCTGGTCTTTGCCGACGACTGTGGTTCAGTGCCGCCGGGCATAATGATCCCTTATCAGCCCGGTGAAGCCAGCACCGTGGGTGAACCTGCCATCAGCAGCCTGACCTACAGCGCACAGATACGGCCGGCTCAGGTACAGCTTAAGGATTACACCTTCAAGAACCCGGCGTGGCCGGCGGAATTTCACCAGCAGATACGGGACGAAAATCTGCAACAACTGTACTACGAGCACTACGACTACCCCGGCCGCTTCAAGGATGAGGCACATGGCAAGGATTTTACCCGCTACCGGCTGGAGGCACTGCGCAGCGACGCAGTGACCGGACAGGGCAGCGGCAACGCGATAGCGCTACAGCCGGGTAAACTGTTTATCCTGAATAATCATCCACGGATAGACCTGAACCAGTCATGGCAGACCGTTTCCACCAGTCACAGCGGCAGCCAGCCGCAGGCGCTGGAAACCGCCACCTCAGGCTCCGGCACGACGCTGCACAGCCATTTCTGCTTTATCCGCCAGAACCAGAACTGGCGCCCGGCACCGCAGCCCAAACCGGTCATTGATGGCCCACAAATCGCTAAGGTAGTCGGCCCGGCCGGCGAAGAAATCTTCTGTGACCAGTACGGGCGCGTGCGTCTGCAATTCCCGTGGGACCGGTACGGCAAAAGCGACGACCAAAGCTCCTGCTGGATACGGGTCAGCCAGCCGTGGGCGGGTCAGGGCTGGGGGATGCTGGCCATCCCACGTATCGGACAGGAAGTGGTGGTGGATTTCCTGCACGGCGATCCCGATCAGCCGATAGTGACCGGGCGGACTTACCATGCCAGCAACATCCCGCCGGGTGCCCTGCCGGGCAGCAAAACCCAGATGGCGTTCCGCTCCAAGACCCACAAGGGACAGGGCTACAACGAACTGCTGTTTGAAGATGCCAAGGGCAGCGAGCAGTTATCCCTGCACGCACAGAAAGACATGAACACCAAAGTGCTCAATAACCGGGATACCAAGGTGCTGGCCAACCATACGGAGACCGTGGACAAAGACCAGACCCTTCATATCAAGGGACATCAGATAGCCACGGTGAATCTCACCCGTACCGATACGGTCGGCCTCGGCTATGCCCTGACCGTTGGGGCGGCGATGAACACCGCAGTGGCTTTCAGCCAGAGCGAACAGGTTGGCGCCCACAAATCCGTGACAGTCAAGAATACCCTGTCCATTACGGCCGGGGATGTGATTGAGCTGAAATGCGGTGCCAGCACCCTGCGTATGGACAGCAGCGGCAAAATCACGATTCAGGGTACGGAATTCAAGTTCGAAGCCAGCGGCCCGGTGCAAATCACCGGCAAGGACATTGACCTGAACTGAGGAGCAACTTTGATGGAATTTCGTAACCTGACCCCGTTTGCCGTGATGAACTACGCGATGCTCGATGTGGAGGATGTCGAGCACCATGTGACCGTCATGAAAATCGGTTATCAATTGCTGCCGGACAGTACCGGCCACTGCATCGCGGAATTGCTGCCCGCCCCGCTCCTGTGTTTGCAGGATGAATTCCGCGGGCAGATGAACGCCTCGCAGGTGTTGCAGGAGAGTGACCTCGCGCCTTTCAAACCGCGCTGTGACGTGATTGTCAACGGCACCACCTATGCGCCGGATAATCAACTCTGTACGGAGTTTCCGGTCCGGCTGCTGGTAAAGAGCAAACAGGGCAAGATCCTGATCGACAAAACCCTGACCGTGACCAGTGAACGGGAATTTATCCGTGATGCTGACGGTCACTGGCAACTGACTGACCCGAAACCCTTTACCACCCTGTCGATGGATTACCGCTACGCCTTTGGGGGGGAATGCAAAATTCAGGTAGACGACAAGGCGAGCGAGCACCTGACGGAACGTGATCGGCTGACACCGGAACAACGTCAGCAACATCCGGACGGGGAAAACGCCCCAGTTGCTCACGCTGTCTGTGAAACCAATCCGCTGGGTATGGGATTTATCACGCGATGGTACGCCAACGCAAAACAGCTTACCCGTTACCCGGCACCGCGTATCACCCGGCCGGAGGCTCAGTTCACTGCCCAACATTTTGAGTCACAACTGACTGGCACATTACCGAATGATATCCCTGCCAGCCAACCGCAAGGCTTGGGCTTTATCGGCCGTCCGTGGCTGCCCCGCCGCCAGTTTGCCGGCACGTACGATGACGACTGGCTCACCCACCGTCACCCTTACCTGCCCAAAGACTTTGATTTCAGATATTGGAACGGCGCCCCCGCCGATCAGCAAATTGACTGGCCCGACACCGACATTTCGCTGAGCCTGCAGGGAATGACACCCGGCGGCAATCTGCATGTCACCCTGCCGGGGCACCGTCCGTTTATTTTGCTGCGGATGCAGGAAGGGGCATTACTCCCTGTACCGATGCGCCTCGATACAGTAATCCTCGACAGCGAGGCCATGACGGTACACATCACCTGTCGGCTGAATTTTAAAACCAGCCTGCCGGTTCGGGTCGCGGAAGCGCGGTTTGAAATCGATCCCGATGCGCCATTACTCAAACTCGCGACCCCTGAACCAGAAAAGGAGAACGATCATGGCCGATAACTATATCGCCCGCACAGCGGGCGAATGGCTGATCATAGGCATCCTGCCGGACGTCTGTAAAACCCCGATGGGACCCTCAACGCCGCCGATCCCGTATCCGGTGATAGCCAAACTGGCGGGCAGCGATGCGCCGGTGAAATCCGTGCGGGCCAATGGCAAGCCAGTGGTGGTGTTTGCCCAGAGTTTTGTACCACAGACCCTTGGCGACCAGCCCGGTGTAGCCAATGGGGTGAAAAGTGGCACTGTGGGCGCGAAGTGCCATCCCAAAGCCCATACCAACACTGTCCGGGCCGGCAATAAGCTGGTACTGCGCCACGGGGATGAATTCTGGATGAACGGAGCATAAGGAGGGATACGGATGTCAAACAAGATTATCGTCACACCGGATAACACGGATGTGAGAGCCGAAAAATATTGTCAGGAATTTAACCTCCGCACACAGGCTGAAGCGGAGACAGCACTCAACAATGTGGATACGTTATACCGGCAAAGCTCGCGTTTTTACGGGGATTACGGTGCCGACCCCGAATTAGACGTTTACTACAATCAATTGGATGCAGACTTCGCCGCGCAAGAGTTTAAGCAAACAGCTCAAAATACTGTTGAAAAATTCAAAAGCGGTGAGTTTCCCAAGAAAGAGTGGGACGAGGAAAAAGAAGAAGATACGCATCCCAAACCCAATGACGCGCTGCCAACCAAAGCCCGCGATGACAGCCCGAGCGGGACGGGCAACACGCTCGGTAAAATCGTCGGACAAGCACCACAGGGGACTAATCCGCCGCACGAAGCCAATGCCGCGGTGATACCGGAAACCGAGCAAGAAAAGGGATTTTTAGACAAGGCCGGGGACTGGTGGGATGAGACCCAAAAGGACGTGACAAAATGGGGGGAAGAAGCCGGCGAAAAACTGAGTGCCGCTTGGGATAATCCGGGCAAGGCCGCCATAGGTGCGGCAAAAGGGGTGTGGAATACGGTGCCTGATGTGGGAGAGTTTGCCTTTCGGGCGGTAGCCGGGATGCCTGCTACCATGATGTCCGCATCGGGTACGGTATTGAAATTCGCGGGGGTTGATACCATAGGCGATACGGCTCTTGCTGCTGCTGACAAATTAAACCAGGCTGTCGATAAAGCCGTTGAGTTAAGCCATGTGGATGCCATCCGGTTCGACATCACGGATAAGGCGGAACAAGGTGGGGCATTAATTGCTGATGGTTTAAGTTGGGTAACTGGAATAGGGGGAGTCATCAAACAAGGCGCGAAAATGGTGGTTAAAAACGCCAAACCCCCAGTTGGCGGTAAAATCAAAACCCAACAGAACAATACCCCGGAAGTAAAACCCCAAAAAGAGCAACCGAAGGATGATGCCACCCCATCCAATAACAAAGACGGCAATGACAATGGACTCAGTACCAAAGAAGGCGACCCGGTTGATATGGCCACCGGCGATTTCCTGCAAGTCTGGCCGGTTCTCGCCATTCCGGGGTTGTTGCCGGTAAACCTCAACCGAACCTACCGCTCCACCGCCGATTTACACGGTTTGTTCGGCCCCAAATGGGCGGATGAGTGGTCACTGCAATTGGTTATCAGTCAGGGAGAAGTGCACTATACCCATACCGATGGCGTGATCTACGACTATGCCACACCGGATAACCGGGTCTTGTCCCGTAACCATAATCTTCCTCATTGCCTGCTGACGGGAGAACTGACCGGCGAACTATGCCT